>JABHAL010000013.1 GCA_018674305.1 Candidatus Falkowbacteria bacterium
CATAACACATAACACATAACACATAACACATAACACATAACACATAACACATAACACATAACACATAACACATAACACATAACACATAACACATAACACATAACACATAACATAGTTTAATATATATGAATACAACATTTAATAAAATCATAGGATCTTTATTCATCTTGTTTTTGATTTTACTTGGTTTGGCGTATTTTGATGTTCCACGTGGCGGCGGTGCTGACACCGCCGTTGATGTACGGAACGGTCGCGACCCTTCCGTACAAAACCAGGAAATGCAGGTGCATTTCCTGGACGTGGGCCAGGGCGATTCGATTTATATTCGGACACCAAGTGAACAAGACATTTTAATTGACGGTGGACCAAATAAAAATGTATTAAGTCAACTCGGAGAGGTGATGCCTTTCTGGGATCGGGAAATTGATGTGATGATTTTAAGTCACCCGCATTCGGACCATGCGACTGGACTTGTAGAGGTCCTCCGGCGCTTTGACGTTAAACAAATATATTACACTGGCGTTTTGCATACTGCGCCGGATTATTTAGCTTGGTTAGATGAAATTAAAAAACAAGAATTGAACCTGAAAATTGTTGATCAGCCATTTGAGATTGATTTTGGTGAAGATGTTAAATTAGAATTCTTATATCCTGATGAAAGTTTTCTAAATAAAAAGGTTAAGGAATTAAACAATACTTCAATCGTGAATCGGTTGGTTTATGGTGAGACCAGCTTTTTGTTTATGGGAGATGCTGAGGAGGAGGTGGAGGAGCATTTAATAAAAATATCCAATAACCAATATCCAACAACCAATAAGAAATTAAACAATTCAACAATTAATGAGCAAACTCCAATAACCAATAACCAAATCCATTTAGTTTCAGACGTTTTAAAGTTAGGGCATCATGGTAGCTCAAGTTCTAGCATAGAAGAATTCTTGAAAGCCGTTAGTCCTGTGTTAGCGATTGTCCAAGCAGGACTGGATAACGAATTTGGTCATCCTCATTTACGTGTATTAGAACGATTGAAAAGATTGAAAATTCCAATTTTACGAAATGACCAAGAAGGTCGAATTTTAGTGGTTAGTAATGGTGAAGAGATTTTTTTAGAACAATAGTCTTTACGAGCATTTAAATAATTGTACTTGACTAAATCGTCTAAATTTGCTACAAGGATAGTGGAGGTAGTTCTTTGCACATGATACTTTTTCTCCTGCCTATAAGTCGTCAATGGAGGAATTAATTATGCGTTTGACAACTTACGGAACACGAGGGAGTATCCCGATTTCAAACCCCAAAAGCGTAAAGTACGGGGGAAACACAACTTGTATTCGGATTGAGTCAGAGTGTATACCAGCCGGACAGTGGTTGGTATTAGACGCAGGGAGTGGTTTTGTGCCACTGTCTGGGGATGCACTCGCAGCAAAAATTTCACAAATGAATCTTTTGCAGACTCATCATCACCATGATCATAATCAGGGAATGCTGCTGTCACCAATTACGTTCATCAAGCAGATTCCGTTCCATGTTTATGGTCCGATGCAGGACAACTGGTCGCCAAAGCAGGTCTTTGAAGCGATCATGCAAAAACCATTGTTTCCGGTTCCGGCAAAAGTAGTGCTTTCGCATTTTCATTTTCACAAGCTTGAATATCCGACCACAGTGGTCATTCTGGTTCATCCAGAAGGAGGGTTCAAGTTGATGGACGTGGATGTGTTCGAGAAAACTATTGCCAAAGACGCACCCTTGCCTTTCAAGGGGATGCGTTTTCCCGTCGGTGAATGCCTGGTTATAAAAATGCACCGGACAGAGCATCCTGAAACTACGATTTCATATCGAGTTGAGGAACGCCCGACCGGCAAAGTGGCAGCAGTCTTGACTGATCATGAAACTCAGGCCTCAGTGCCAATGAGTCTTCGTGCTCACTTGAAAGATGTTGACGTTTTGTTGCAGGATTGCCAGTATACACCCGAAGAGTACTACAGCGGACGAACCGCTGGCTTTGGTCACGGAACACCTGACTTTGCTGCCACGCTCGCTGGAATTGTCGGCGCGAAGCGGCTTGGCCTGATGCATCATGATCCGAAGTCTACTGATCAGGATGTGGATGCGATTCTCGCGATTGCTCGCGAAGAGGCTGGTAAAAACAAGAAAGGTATTGCTCCGAAGAGTATCTTTGCTTGTGCCGACTACATGATAATTGAAGTTTAGTTTCTAACAAAAACCAAACGCTTGGTAGATTAGAGAAAGGTATCTAACCGCAAAGACAAAACACCTCCGAAGACCGTTTGAATCTGAACGGTCTTTTTTTATAGGCCTTGATTTATGAATAGAATCTGCTATACTTTGATTAATTCAGTTCATATCAAGCTTTATGAACTTGATAAACTTTATAAACTTTTAACTTATTCATTATGAAAAATGAAAAAACCTTAGTCCTAATTAAACCAGACGGAATTCAACGCAGTTTAATGGGAGACATTATTCAACGATTTGAACGTGTAGGCTTAAAGTTGGTAGCCATTAAAATGGTAGTACCAGAAGAAGATCATATTGAAAAACATTATACCCTAGATCCAGAATGGCGAAGAATTACCGGTGAAAAAACTATTAAAGGATACAAAGACAAAGGTCTTGAACCACCAAGTAATGATCCTCTAGAAATTACTGCAGTAATTTTAAAAAATTTAATCAAGTATATGACTTCAGGTCCAGTTATCGCTATGATCTGGGAAGGTGTACACGCAGTTAAGATTGTTCGCAAGTTAGTTGGAGGTACTGAACCTTTTACTTCAGACGTTGGAACAATTCGAGGTGATTATGTGATTGATTCTTATCAATTGTCAGATCAAGATGGTCGCTCAGTTAGAAATTTAGTTCACGCTTCTGGTTCAGTTGAAGAAGTTGAAAATGAAATTAAACATTGGTTCAAACCAGAAGAAATTATCGATTACCGTTTGGTGCAAGAACAGATTTTGTATGATGTAAATCTAGATGGGTTATTAGAATAAAGACAAATTTTCAAATTTTTACGAATGTTACAAATAGAAAAGACGCAACTTGTTTGCGTCTTTTTGATTCTTAAAGTTGACTTAATTAACCAATCAACTAATTAACTAAGTCGCTTAGAGTGTTTTCATGCTTTCATGTTTTTATGCTATAATATAATTAGCCCTAGAACTGGCAGAATTTCGGGTCTCGTATTTAATGGGACGCATATATCGTTACGGTCCGTGGATCGTAATTGCTGTGACCCACTTGGCTCCTAGCCGAAAATTCGTAGTTTTGGGGTCTTTTTGTTTGGTACGGATGTACTGATTCACATACAGATTATACGGATTAACTGAGTTTAAGTAGTAATATGGTAAAGAAGATAACAAAGACAAATGTTACAAATTGTGATAAAATAATTAAGAGGGTGATTGATTTATAGTTGAGCCTTATTGCCCTGTTTATCCCTATTTAGCCTTATTAAACCTATGAGTTTCGAATCTATGCCACAATCAAACCAAGAAAAAACCGGTGCAGCGAGTCCGCATGCCCTTGATGGTACCAAAAAGCAGGTCAAGAAATTTGAGCCGGATGATTTTGAGGTTGGTCTTGAGGATTTTGCACCAGGTGGTAACCGTTATCACGATCCTGATGTAGTTAAAGAACCAAGCTCGGAAAAAGAAAAAGATTATGTTATTCGATTCATGGAGGCGTCTGAAACAAAAAATATAATGGAATGTTTTTTTAGTCTTAAACAATTATACTTAATGCATCACAAGGCGTATGCAGATTTAAAACAGGATTTTGTGGGATTAATTGATTATTTTTTAAGTAAGGAAGACGCTGAGGTGGTGGGAAAATACCGATTGGACTTGGAGTTACTGAAGGATTTTGTAAACCAAAACAAATTTGATCGTTTACCAACTCAAACTGAGTATCTTGAACAGTTGTCAGAATTTGGTCAAGCTGCGATACTCAAAGATACCGAAGATCATTTTGAAACTGCTCAGAAAGAGGTGGTGTTGAATGTTTTTGAGGGCTCATTAAAAGCAGGTCCAGCACAAAATCCTTATTCAGCCTATTTACAGGTAATTAGAGCTAAAGAATTAGGTTTACCTGAATCTGCAGACATGAAACAGCGCTTTTTAGCATTTATCAATGAAGAATTAGCTAAAGATTCTCAGGATTTAGCAAAAGCAGCAAAGGTTCATTTGGTTGGGCTGAGGCAGAGGTTGCAGGAGTGGGAGGAGGAGCTTAATTAAATAGAATTTCTTGAGAATATTCTCTGTTGTAATCTAGGGATTATCAGGTAAAAATAAAATTATATATAATCAAGTCACATAAATAAAACTCAACCTTATGACTAAAAGAAAAGGTTTTACATTAGCAGAATTATTAATAGTGATTGCAATAATTATCATTATAGTAACAATTGTATTTGTTGCTTTAGACCCATTAACTAAATATAGAAATGAACGTGTTTCCAGTCGCTGGTTAGACATAAATTCGGTGATTCATGCTATCAAGGAGGATCAAAGAGACAATGGAGGGGCGTATTTATCTGCTATTGCGAAAATGAGAGAAGGAGTAATTTATATGGTTGTTGACGGGTCTACAGTTGATAGTTGTAATAATCAAAATGAGAATTGTGTTACGAATGTTACAGATGCTTCAAGTTGTGTTGACTTGTCTGGATTAGTTGAAGAAGGGTATTTAGGTAAAGTTCCTATTAGTCCAAATGGTTTTGGGCAATGGGGACCAATTATGTCTGGTTATACTTTACAGCGTGATGCAACTAATGTCCTTCATATCCGTGCTTGCGAATTAGAAAATCCTGATGCTGCTGAAATATATATTTCACAATAATACTGAATATAAAAACGGTTAATAAATTGACCGTTTTTTGTTTTTCTGCTTTAATTGTCATAGTATAAGTAACTAAAACTATTAATATGAAAATCGAATTTGAAGCTACATTTGCTGATATTAATATCAGTGAAGTACGAGAAAAATTAAAGGAACTAGGGGCTAAACTAATTAGACCTGAAGCTTTGATGCGACGGGTAAATTTTTATCCACCGATTGATGATGACACTGGTTGGATGCGCGTTCGTGATGAAGGTGATCGAATTACATTAAGTTATAAACGTTTTCTGGGATACAAAGAGGGAAGTGACCAGATGGATAATCAGCAAGAAATATTCTTAGAAATTAATGACTTTGATCAAGGCGTTCAGCTTCTAGAAGTTTGTGGTGCTAGAAAAAAATCATACCAGGAAACCAAACGAGAGGATTGGAAATACAAAGGTTTAGAAATCTCTATAGATACTTGGCCGGGCTTGGAGCCTTTTGTTGAGTTGGAGGGTTCAGATGAAAAAACCGTTAAACAGGTTGCAGAAGAATTAGGGTTTGATTATTCTGAAGCAATTTTTGGGCCGGTAGGTTTGATCTACGAAAAGAAACTTGGCATTCCACCTCAAGTTATCAATAATGAAACTCCAGAGATTACCTTTGAAAGTCCACCCCAAAAGTATACCAAGTAATGTTTTAAGATTTTGTTTAGAATTTATAAATAATTGATCTACACTTCCGATTTCGTAAAGCTTCGACCGGTGAGCAATATAACAGTCTGGCAATATAACCATGAACTATAACTCGCTGTGCTAGTTAAGTTCACGGCAAGCAATTTAATTCCATATGCAACAAATAAATTGGTCTGATTTTGAAAAAGTCGAATTAAGAGTAGGTACAATTACAAAAGTAGAAGATTTCCCTGAAGCAAATAAACCAACCTATAAATTGGATGTTGATTTCGGTCCAGAAATCGGAATAAAAAATCCAGCTCTCGGATTGTTGAATTATATTCAAAAGACGAACTGCTGGGTAAACAGGTAATTGGCGTGGTGAATTTTCCACCTAAGCAAATTGGACCGTTTGTCTCTGAATGTCTAATTACTGGATTTTATAATGAGAAAGGAGAGGTTGTTTTGGCCGTCCCGGAAAGAGAAGTTGATAACGGCGCGAAGCTTGGATAAATTTGACAACTTTTTATTGTCTTTGTATAATATATTTGTATGAATTACAGAATTAATAAAATCAACAGTTGGTTTTTCTTCTTTACTGACACAGAGGTCGGTTGATTTATGGTTCATGTAATTTGTTAATTCGGAACCAGCCGGCCTCAGGGTCGGTTTTTTTGTTTTTTCACAACTAGGCCTCATGAAAAATGAGGCAAGGAGAAGAACGATGAGTTCAAGTACAGATTTGCAGGAGTTTATTGGTAAGTTTGCCTTTGCGCCAGAAAAAGGATTTAAAATTGGAGTGGAACGTGAGTGTCATTTAGTCGACCAGACTGGAATAATTGTTCCTAGAGCCCCAGAAGTTTTGACTTATCTGTTGAGTCGGGCTAATGGTCACGCTAGTTGTTATGGCTATGAGTTGTCAGCTTGTCAGCTGGAAGAGCGACTGCCTGGACCTTCCAATTTCTGGGAAGTAAAGAAATTGCTTTTACGGAATGCGGAAGAAATTGAAGCAGCAGAAAGAGCTTTGGGTTTTGAGCGAGTTTATCATGGAGTAGCCCCTGAGGATATGTCATTAGAGGTTTACCCGGATGAACGATATCTGAGAATTACCAAAAAAATGCCAGTTGAAATGCTTCGCGCTGCCTGTCGGGTCGCGGGTGTGCATATCTTGGTAGGTATGCCTGACGCAGAAACAGCGATGAAGGTTTATAACCGGACGGTGGCATTTTTACCTGAACTGTGTACCCTCGGTCATACCCAAACTGGCGATCGTTTGGCGGTTTATCGGTCAGTAGTCTTGAAAGGTATTTACAAAAGTGAACGGATTAAACTGTTCGAAGATTATTTGACAACTGCGCCAGTCCCACCTGTTTACAAAGATTGGCAGGCGTTCTATGAGCGGGCGGTGATTGAAGGTTTTGATGAAGATCCTCGCCGATTATGGGATTTTATTCGTCTGTCCAAGCATGGAGCAATTGAATTCAGGATGTTCGACACAACCGAGAGCATTGATTTGATTATGCTCTGGGTTGAATACTGTCTGGATCTGTGTCAGCGTTTAGCAAAGTAAAACAAAACAAAAAAAAGAAGCTATCCACGATAGCTTCTTTTACATTTATTTAATATTATTCAGTTGGGAAGAATTTGAATGTTACTAGGATGTCATCAGTAAACTCAGTAAAGTCATAACCTTCAATATCTCCATTGAAAAAGAAGACAGCTCTTCTCCCATAATAATCGTCATCCTGATCATAAATTTCTAGATAATGATAAGCGCTTTTGGTGCTTGGCATGTCTACTCCATCTCCTACTGATGAAAGCCATCGAATGTTATCGAACTCTAATGACCAATTGTCATTGCTCGTGACCTGTTCTGTCATATTTGAATGGTCAGATTCATTTTTCTGGCTATTATAGTTTGACTGAACATTTTCATAAGCCAGGTCAACACTAAACCAACCCTGGATTTGTTTGCCATTTTGGACCGGGGGGGTGATGACGACTTTATTTCCATTAGCCAAGGTTAAGCTCCAGTCCGGATCGTAACAAAATTCGTAATGTTCGGTAGCTTGATAATCTTGCTTGAAGTGTTTTAAATTGGAATTTGTAGGGCAATTATCTAGCGTAATGCTGGCGGCCCATTCGCTGAGAGAATTAGCTGTCGGTTCTGTAAATTCAAATGTATTCCAAAGGCCGTCCATAAAGAACTGGTCATCACTATCAGCTTTAATATAGGACAAGGTAATTAAATGTTTGTTGATTTGGTTTTGAGCAACAATGTGATAGGCGGTCATGTCATCAAAATCCTGGGTTATCATCTCGGCGTATGTGCCCTCTGCATTATTTCCAGCATGCCAGGTTGAGGTATTTCCCATTAAACCTGTTCTAAATGCACTAATTGAATCATAGAAATCAATGTCCTGTCCAAGACCATCGTGTGCTTCACCTTTAATCCTTGTAAAGGTGATTGTATGGTCAGCGTTTTCTTTTACCTCACCTTTGTCATTATAACAAAAAGTGTATTTATAAGTAGTATTGGTGTAGCGCTTCATGTCCATTGGACAAACTTCTCCTAGATCAACATCAAGGCTTGCACCATCACCAGAAAGTTCGATTTGTGCTAGATTGGCGTTTGTAATTCCTAATCCCATACCCTTCATTAGGAGCCAGGCATCACCAGGTTTTCCCAGAAAAAATAATTGATTATTACTAGGATTAATATAATAAGCTTCACCGTTAGCTTCAACACGAAGAACTATTCGGCCCGCTAAATTCGCTGGTGCAAAACCGTTCCAGTTGTTATAAGTTGTTTCGCTTATTCCAAGTCCAAGCGTTTTCATGACATTAAAAGCGTCAATCGGGCGTCCTAGGTAATAGCGTTTTAGATCAAGTGGGTAGACGTACCAAGCCTCGCCATTTTCCTCTACTTGAATTAAAATTTTTCCTTTCGTTGCTTCTGTAACTGAGCCAGCGTTGGCTGTTCCGATTAAGCTGAAAACCAGGGTAAAAATCGCTAGGAAGATTGTCAATTTTTTCATAAAATTTAATTATTTTATTAGGTATTGTGTATTGGGTATTGTGTATTGGGTATTAAGTGGTTTACTCATGACGCAATGCTTCAATCGGGTTTTTCTTAGCTGCTTGCCTGGCCGGGTAGAGGCCAAAAACAATTCCGACGATTAATGACATGCCAACTGCGATAATCAGGCCAGGCCAGGAAATTGCAAAGGCCCAGTCAAACCCTTGAGATGTGGCAATAACTGAAACTAACCAGGAAAAACCAATTCCAATAATGATTCCAATTATTCCACCAACTAAAGTTAAAATGACCGATTCAGCCAGAAATTGCCATAAAATATCTTTGTACTTGGCACCATTTGCTTTACGCAGGCCAATCTCAAAAGTTCGCTCAGTTACCGAAACATACATTATGTTCATAATACCAACACCTCCGACAATTAAGGAAATTGAACCGAGCGCGATTAATAGAATTTGAATACCATATATTACAACATCCATCATTTCTAACATTTGGTCCATGCTGATTACCGCAAAGTCATCTTTGTTCGGATCAGATATTTTATGTTGGTCGCGCATTATTAAAGTTACATCTTCGACAGTTTGTTCTCCAATCTCAGGGTCAATCATCTGCGCAAAAACAAATGAAACATAATCAATACCCAGAATTCTTTTTTGTAGAGTTTGTACGGGCATAAAAATCATGTTGTCCATGTCAAATCCAAACGAAGCACCTTTTTCCTTTAGACCGCCGATAACTCGAAATTTGTCTTTATCGATTTTAATTGATTCTCCAATTGGATCTTGTTCTCCAAATAGTTTATTTTTAATATCATAACCAAGAACAACCACTTTTGTTAAGGCTTTGTTTTCTTGTGCTGTGAAAAAACGGCCTTGATCAACTTCCGCAGTATCAATATCAATAAAGGCCGCATTCGTTCCAAACAAAAAGGCCTTTTTTATTTCACTTTCATAATTAGCCAGTTTTTGTCCCATTACACCAACGTAATAGTTCTCAATGTTTGGATGACGACTGACCGCTTCAGCATCTTCCTCTTTTAAAGTGGTGATTACAGATCCACCAACCATGGAGAAAGCGTTGTCTACGGAGGTTTGAGATGTTTGTGGAGTTTTGACTTCAATTTCAATAAAGTCAGTTCCAAATGCTTCCAGCTCACCAACAATCAAGCCTTTAATTGCTTGACCGGTTGATAGAACAATAATTACGGCAGCAATGCCAATCACAATTCCAAGCGCAGTCAAAAAGGTACGCCCTTTGTTTTTATTAAAGGTTGATAATGCTATTTTGATTGGAAGTAAAAAATTATTCATAACGTAATGCCGTTATTGGGTCAAACTTAGCTGCCTTTTTTGCTGGATAAATACCAAAAGTTAAACCGATTAAAAAGGCAAAAACACATGATAAAATAATTGAAAAACCGGTAATTGTGAAATCCCAGTTGTAATCAAGTTTGTTCACAATGATAGAAACTAAATAAGAAATAAAAATGCCGATAATAATTCCAATTACGGCACCAAAAAAGGAAAGAATGATTGTTTCTGTCAAAAATTGATTGGTGATTTGACTTTTCGTAGCACCGACAGCTTTACGAAGACCAATTTCCTTAATTCTCTCAGTTACAGAGGCAAGCATGATGTTCATGATTCCAATGCCACCTACGATTAGAGAAATGAAAACAATTGCAATTAGAAAAAATTGGAGAGCGTTGGTTACGGTTCCAAGTGCCTCCATCGCATCGGCGGTGCTTCGGACTGTAAAGTCATCATCCTCAGCGTTTTCAATGTCGTGGCGGTCTCGTAGCAATAATTTGATATCTTCAACGGCATTGGCCATATTTTCTTCCGAGTCAACTCTGGCACGAATAAAACCTAGATGATTAATTCCAACAACTTTTTTTTGCGCAGTTGTTAACGGTAAAAAAATCATTTTATCTACATTCTGAAATCCGGATGACCCGACTGGCTCAAGGACTCCGATCACTCTGAATTTATTATTTTTGATTTTAATTTTTTCGCCAATCGGATTTACGCCTTCAAATAGGTCTTCGTTTATTTGTTGTCCAATGACGGCTACAGCACTAATATTTCGTTCATCTTCTTCTGTGAAAAAACTGCCGAGCTCAGTTTCTACGTCAGCTAACTTCGGATAGTCGGCCGATGTGCCGTAAACTGAGGCAGTTGTTTTTTGATTTGCCCAAGAAGCAGTTTTCGTTGCGCTAACGTATGATGAAACTGCTTCAATATGAGGAAGTTTAGCAATTGCTTTTGTGTCATCATCTTGCAAAGATGTGATTATGATTCCCATGGCAGCAGCCGGTGGACCATCTTCATCTCCACCACCTGGTAAAATACCAATTACATTAGAACCAATACTATTGAATTGATTAGTGATTAAGCTTTGTGCACCAGCAACAACAGAGGTAATTATTATAACTGAAGAAATTCCAATAATAATTCCAAGCATAGTCAAAAAAGAACGCATTTTCTGAGCGCGTAGATTTTTTAGTGATTGCTTGATTGTAGTTTGGATAAACATTTTTTAAAATTTTCAATTTACAATTTTGCAATTTTCATTAAATTTCTAATTTGCAATTTTCAAACTGCCTTCTGTTTGAAAATTTTACTTCGCAAGGTCGTCGCCATCTTTAAATATGTGCCGATTCTTAACTTGTTTGTCTGTTGAAATCAAGCCGTCTCTCATGAATATAATTCTTTTTGCAGCATCAGCAACATCTTGTTCGTGAGTAACCATGATAATCGTTTTTCCTTGTTTATTTAAGTCTTGAAGAATTTTCATAATGGAGGCACCGGTTTTAGAATCCAAATTACCGGTTGGCTCATCTGCTAGAATTACGTCCGGATCATTAACCAAAGCTCGCGCAATTGCTACGCGTTGTTTTTCTCCACCGGAAAGTTGATTTGAAAAATGATCTTTGCGATGTTCAAGGCTGACGGCCTTGATTGCTTTATTGGTTTTAACTTTATGTTCGGCGTTGGAAAGTTTACCGTAAACAAGTGGTAGTCTGACGTTATCAAAAACCGTTGTTCTGGTTAGAAGATTAAAGGATTGAAAAACAAAACCAATTTCTTTATTGCGCAAGCCGGCTAATTCTTCTTCTTCTAAAGCAGTTGTATTTTTTCCTTTGAAAAAATATTCACCTTTGGTTGGTTTATCCAGAAATCCGACAATATGCATTAACGTTGATTTTCCAGAACCGGACGGGCCCATGATCGCTAAAAATTCACCTTGCTCAATTGTAAAGCTAGCTTCTTGTAGAGCCATAGTCTCCACATCTTCTGTTTTATAGCAGCGTTGTAAACTTCGTACGTCAATTAATTTTTTTTCTTGTTTTTCCATGGTAATGTTTGTTATTATTTTCCGTTTTTAATACTGATCACAATTTCATCTCCTTCGTTAATACCTTCAAGAATTTCCACGTTACCGTTTGAACCACGAAGACCGGTTCTAACTTTTACTTCTGTGAAATCAAGTCCGTCTTCATTTAATATTCGAACAATTTTATCACCGTTTTGTTTTAGAATTGCTCTTTGTGGAACGCTAATTACATTTTCCTTTTTTTCAGTTAAAATATCTAGGTCAGCGGTCATTCCAGATTTAATTAAATCACTTTCCTCATCAAATTGAAAAGTAACTTTATAAGTTGGCACATTATCAATAATGGTTTCCGCTGGGTCAATTTTAATTACTGTGGCCTGGAATTCTTTATCGCTACTATATGCGTCAAGAGTTACAATTCCAATATCGTCAATTTTAATATTAGCAATATCCACTTCCGGTACGTTAGCCTCGATTTGATACTTTGCTTCAGAAATTACAGTTATGACTTGTGAATTTGCTGCCACAATTTCACCCAACTTAGCATCAATTTTAGTTACAATGCCCTGAATGGGGGAGGTTATATATGTCTTACCAATTTGGGCTTGATAATTAGCTACATTGGCCTGCGCGGATTTAATTGAAGCTAGCTGAGAATCAACATTTGCTTGAGCTTGGTCAACTTTTGCTTGTTGAGCAGCAATTTGCTCTGAGGTATAGCCAGCCTGAGATAAGGTTAGTTCGTTTTGTGCAGTGGTTATAACACTTTGTTTTGTGTTAACAGTAGTCTGTGCCGCAATAATGTTACTTTCACTTGTTGCTTTCTGGAGAATAATAGCTTGTTCTTTCGTTGTTAAAGCCGTTATCTCAGAATCAATATCAGTTTTTTCTGTATTTATAATAGTAATATTAGCAGAGCTCATTTCTAAAACGATTGGTATGTTATTCAATTCAGTTTTAACGGTTTGTATAGCGTTTTTTACGGTTTGTAGGGCATTGTCAATGTTGCTATGAGTTGGATCAGCTTGGGTACTTAACAAAATCCCTTTTGCGCCACCAGTTAAACCGCTTAGATTGCTTTTTGTCCAACGACCAGCATTGGTCGCTCCCCAAATTGGATAAATCATATTACCTTTAGCCGTTGAGAACTTTGAACTGTCCTGGTCATTGTCATTAAAATAGGTAGCTTGAATATCCGTAATTGTATAAATAGTGTTTTCTGCTGTAGTTATGGAAGTAGACAGTGCGTTGAGTGCAGCTTCATAGTCTTCAGCCAAGTCAGTAGTCGCTTTGTTTTGTACATTAGTTAAATTTGATTGAGCGTCAGTCAAAGCAACCAAAGCATTATTAACAGCAGTTTGTTTTATTTGTAATGTTTCAGGTCTAGTGCCCAGTTTGTATTCTTCTAACGTAGATTGTTGCGTGGCCAAGGCCGCTTGGTATTGAAGTAATTGCGCCTTAGCTTGATCAACTTGAGCAGAAGCTTGATTACGTTGCGCCGCCAGATCAGCATTATTTAATCTTAGCAATACTTTTCCCTTGAAGACTTGATCACCAACCTTAACGGGTAAATAGGTCACTTTACCGCTTTTTTCCAAGGCTAAATCAACTTCTTCAGCAGCTTGCACTGAACCTGTAATGCTGATTTCTTGAATTAGCTCTCCAGCCTGAATTTCAAGAGTGTCAAATTCAGGTAGTACAGGTTTTTTGGCTTGGTAAATGAAAAAACCAACGATGATAATAACGATGACTGTAATGATCCAAAAACTTTTTTTCTTGTAAAACATATTACTTGTAATTATTTAATATTTTTTGATATATATTGACCAGATTTTTTTTGTCTTGTTCGTCTAGGACTTTAAACATTTCTTGAGCGATTTTTTTCATTTTTATAACGGTTTGCTTTATAAAAGTTTCGCCATCTGGCGTGACTTGCAAATTAATTTTTCTGCGATCACTTTTTGAATGGGTTCGTTTGACTAAGCCTTGCTTTTCAAGTTTGTCGATCAGGGTGGTGGCGGACGGACTGGTTATAGCTAGAAATTCAGCTACGTCCTTGCTTAAAGTTTTAGGATTTTTTAAAATAAAACTTAGGGTTTCAGCCTGAATATAGTCTACTGGACTAAAGTTTTTTTCTTTGCACATAGAATTCATGAGTGCTCGCTTGGTGGCGAACAGCATAGAAACTAATTGTGAGTTTAGGGTCTTTGGCATATAATTAGTTTGTCTAACTATTAGGTAGTCTAATTATAACGAATTGAATAGATTTGTCAAGTAAAAAAACACAGCCGGTGAGGGCTGTGAGTTGTGAGTTTAATCTTTAAGTCGTTCAATTAATCTTTCGGTGATAGACTCGATTACACCTGGGCGTTTCTCGAGAGAGTAAACATCTAGATAAAGAGCCATATCAGAAAAGATTAGGTTAAATAGTTTACAAAGACGAATCAGCAGTTCGAGTGAAATGGACGTTTTTTTCTTCTCAAGTATGGAAATGTAGGATTCTGAATAATTCAGCCTTTCACCTAGGTCTTTTTGTGACCAACCAGTTTGTGCACGTAGTGCAGTGATGAGGTTTCCTATGCCAAGCCCAAGAAGTCGTCTATTGTTATCCATGATGGCCCCTAGATTGTTTGTGTGAAGGAACAATAGTTTTAGTATATAGAATGAGGGGTTTTTGTCAACCGATATTAGTAGAGTCAATTCATGAATTGACTCTATTGGTGATATCATTCTAAATTTAGACAATAATCATGGTTGATTCTTGACTTTTGTATTGTAATAATGTATATTGTTTAGTTAATTGTGTAATTTTACAATGGAGGTAGAGATATGCCATATTTTTGGGCAATTGTGGATGTGGTTGTGATTCTTGGAGTAGTGGTTATGGTTGCTGTCGCAACTGATTGGATTAACAGAAAATCAGGATTTGAAAACGGCAAACTCGATTGAGTTGAAGTTTCAAAAGCGAAACTAACCGTGATCCATTCAAGATCTGGCTCCCTGGGTTTAAACAATGAACATACAAAAAAGAAGCGTTACCGAGTGGTGCTTCTTTTTTCTTTACCAAAAAACGTCCATATTTATCCTAGGACGTCTTTTTTTGAACTTTTACTAAAGTTTTAATGCATTTAGTACAAAGGGTAAGTTTTTTGCCATCAATTCTCTTGGTCTGTAGGTTCGGATATTTCCTGGTTTTAGTTTTGATCATTGAGTGACTGCGCTTGATTGCTGCCTTTGGTCCTTTGCCGCATTTTTCACAGATTCTAGACATATTATTGTTAAAACCCTAATATCTAAATAAGAAATTCTAAACAAATTCGAAATTCAAATTTTTTAATACCAAAACTATTGTAACATTTTGGATTTAAGGAGTTTGAAATTGTTTAGAAATTAGAGTTTAGGATTTAGAATTTTACTAAGTGTGGTATAATACTATCATATGTGATATAATTTTGCAAGAGCAATTACAGTTAAAAGGTAAAAAGTAAAAGTGAAAAGTGAAAGTTACAAGTATTTGCCTAGGGGTTTTATCAATGAAAACTATACTGTAAACTTTTACCTTTGGATTTTTACTTATCAAATATGATTATAATGCAACTATTGGATCAACCGTTATTTTTGCTAGCTTGGGTAGTAGCAATTATTTTTGTTTTAACAATTCATGAGTTTTCTCATGCTTTAGCAGCAACTCTTTTGGGTGATGGTACAGCCAAGATGAAGGGGCGCTTAACTTTAAATCCATTTTCTCATATTAGTTGGGTAGGTTTTTTTATGCTTTTAGTGATCGGTTTTGGTTGGGGGAAACCGGTACCATTTAATCCTTACAATTTAAAGTGGTCGCGGTTTGGACCAGCAGTTGTGGCCGGAGCAGGTCCTTTGTCAAATCTAATTTGCGCTATTGTTTTCATACTTTTATTCAAAGTATTATTTCCAGCTGTGCATCCTCTGTTTTTAATATATTCCGGGATTGGAGCAGAGGGGAATTTGTTGGCTATTTTCTTGTCCTTATCAATTTTTCTGAATATCATTTTAATGTTGTTTAACTTAATTCCTCTGCCACCCCTGGATGGTTCAAAAATATTGTTTTCTTTCTTGTCAGATGTTAAGTTTTCACGCATTCGAGAAACTTTGGAACATCAGGGACCAATGATTCTATTAATGGTTATTGTCCTTGATAATATGCTTAATTTGAATTTGTTAGGAAGTCTACTTTATGGTGCATTAGACATTGTTTATAAGTGGCTATTATAGTTCTTGACGAGTTCCTTATTGTATGATATCCTTATAGCGATATTAATATAGCTTAATCTAGGCTATTTTTATTTCCCAAATCTATAACTCTAAAATTTTTAATTTTAAAAATTATTATGCCTACAATAAATCAACTAGTTAGAAAAGGTAGAAAGAGTAAAAGCTCAAAGTCAAAAACTCCGGCTTTGCAAACTGTTTTTAATACTTTAAAAAGACGTCGTAGGACTTTACCAAAAGGCGCCGCTTTTAAACGTGGTGTATGTTTAAAGGTTACAACTACAACACCAAAGAAACCTAATTCAGCTTTGCGTAAGATCGCTCGTGTTCGACTTTCGAATGGACAAGAAGTAACAGCATACATCCCAGGTGAAGGCCATAATTTGCAAGAGCATTCAATTGTAATGTTACGTGGTGGTCGAGTAAAAGATTTGCCGGGTGTACGTTACCATGTTGTGCGTGGAGTTTATGATACTCAGGGTGTTGAAGGCCGAAAACAATCAAGGTCTTTGTACGGAGCCAAGAAAGAGAAGAAATAAATAAGGATACTCTTAAAAGATGCGAAACACGGATGTTTCGTAAACAAACTAACAAAATAATTAGGTAAGCGAGACATCACTGTCTCGCCCAACTCTAAATAAATTATAATAAGATAAGTTGGGAGTAATATGTGATAACTGAAATATCAATTATTACATGTGAATCTAAACTAACTTAAATTCTATGCGTGGAAAACAAGCACCAAAGAGAAAGATAAAGACGGATATTCGCTACAATTCAGCCCTTGTCAGTAAGTTTATCAATTATTTAATGGAAGACGGTAAAAGAGCAGTCTCACAAAAAATTGTGTATGATTGTTTTGAGATAATCCAAAAGCAGATTGATACTGGCAAAATTAAAAAAGAGGAGTTTCCAACTGCTCTTAGTGTTTTTGATCAAGCAGTAAAAAATGTTACTCCGCAAATGGAAGTTCGTGGTCGGCGAATAGGTGGTGGTAATTATCAGATTCCATATCCAGTTCGTGGTGAACGAAAACAATTTTTATCTTTGCATTGGTTAATAACTGCAGCAAAGAAGAAAAAAGGTAAACCAATGCACATCA
The DNA here is from genome assembly GCA_018674305.1 of Candidatus Falkowbacteria bacterium. Lineage (NCBI taxonomy): Bacteria > Candidatus Falkowiibacteriota > Candidatus Falkowiibacteriota bacterium. The sequence continues at coordinate 17,240 of JABHAL010000013.1, forward strand.
AATTATCTGATGAGTTGGTAGCTGCTATGAATAGTGAGGGCGATGCTTTCAAGAAGAAAACAGACGTTCATAGAATGGCTGATTCTAATCGAGCATTTGCTCATTTTGCGCGTTATTAATTAAAATAAAAAAATCAAACAAGTATGTCGAGAGAATATTCATTAGAAAATACTAGAAATATTGGGATTATTGCCCATATTGACGCAGGTAAAACAACAGTTACTGAGCGTATTTTATTTTATACAGGAAAAAAACATAAGATTGGAGAAGTTCATGAAGGTGGAGCTGAAATGGACTGGATGGAACAAGAGAAAGAGCGTGGTATTACTATTACTTCTGCTGCTACAACTTGTTTCTGGAATGATAAGAGAATTAATATTATTGACACTCCTGGTCACGTAGATTTCACTGCCGAAGTAGAACGTTCTTTGAGAGTTCTTGATGGTGGTGTTATTGTTTTTGATGGAGTAGCTGGAGTTGAACCGCAATCTGAAACGGTTTGGCATCAAGCGGTTAAATATAGTGTCCCACGAATGGGTTTTATCAATAAGATGGATCGCATGGGCGCGGATTTTTATGCCGACATGGAGTCTATTTATGATAGATTAACTAAGAATGCTCACCCTATTCAATTACCAATCGGAGCAGCTGAGACATTTAAGGGGATCATTGACTTATTCAAAATGAAAGCTTTTGTCTATGAAGATGACATGGGAATTAAAATCTTGGAAATTGATATTCCTGAAGACATGGAGGCCAAGTCTAAAGAGTATAGAGATAAATTAGTTGAAGCTATTGTCGAACATGATGAGGTTTTGATGGATAAATATTTAGCAGGTGAGGAAATCCCAGTCGAAGATTTAAAAAGAGTCTTACGAGTGGCTACTATTGAAAATAAAATTGTACCTATCTTGGTTGGTAGTGCTTTGAAAAATAAAGGTGTTCAAATGCTTTTAGATGCAATTGTTGAATTTTTACCATCACCGCTCGATATCCCACCATTACAAGCAACTGACGCAAAGGATGAAGAAAAGTTGGTTGAAATAAAGCCAAATGATGAAGATCCTTTTGCTGGCTTGGCATTTAAAATTGCCACAGATCCTTATGTCGGTAAATTATGTTTCATTCGTGTTTACTCAGGCATTTTGAAATCAGGTTCATATATTGTTAATGTTAATACTGGTGAAAAGGGGAGAGTTGGTCGGCTAGTAAGAATGCATGCAAATCATCGCGAAGAAGTTACAGAAGTTTATGCTGGGGAAATTGCAGCTGTGATTGGATTAAAAAATACTTTTACTGGACATACACTATGTGCTGAGGAGCGTGAAGTTATTCTAGAAAATATTACTTTCCCAGAACCGGTAATTTCTGTGGCGATTGAACCAAAGACAAAGGTTGACCAGGAAAAAATGGGAATGGCTTTACAAAAGTTGTCAGAAGAAGATCCAACTTTTAGGGTTCGAACTGACGATGAGACTATGCAGACTATCATTGCTGGTATGGGAGAGTTACATTTAGAAATTCTTGTTGATCGAATGAAGAGAGAGTTTAAAGTGGAAGCTAATATTGGTGCACCGCAAGTAGCTTATAAAGAAACTATTAAAAAAACAGCAGAAGCAGAAGGAAAATATGTTCGTCAGTCAGGTGGTCGTGGTCAGTATGGTCATTGTAGACTTCGAGTGTCGCCTAGAGAAGCCGGAGAAGGTTTTGAGTTTGTTGACGAGGTCAAAGGTGGTGTTATTCCACGAGAATATATTCCAGCTGTCCAAAAAGGAATTAAGGAAGCAATGGATAAAGGTGTTTTAGCTGGGTATCCTATGATTGATATTCAGGCAGTTGTTTATGATGGATCTTTTCATGAAGTTGATTCATCAGAATCAGCCTTTAAGATTGCTGGATCAATTGCTTTTCAGGATGCTGTTAAAAAAGCAAACCTGGTTTTACTTGAACCAGTAATGAAAGTGGAAGCAACAATACCGGAAAAATATTTAGGTGATGTGGTTGGTGATTTAAATTCCAAACGTGCTCAGATTAGTGAAATGCGTGATCGCGGAAATGCCAAGGTTATTGATGCAGAAGTTCCTCTATCTGAAATGTTTGGTTATGCCACTACACTCCGATCAGTAACTCAAGGTCGTGGTAGTTATTCAATGGAATTTTTAAAGTATTCCGATGTTCCGGCAAATGTAGTTGAAAAGATTATGAATTCAAAAAATAGTGATAAAAAGTAAACATATGTTAAGTTGGCAAAAAATTGTTAACTTGTTGAGAAAAAATAACGACAAATTGGTGGTTTTTGATAGTGAGAGCGGAGAGGCCTATGTTGTTTTGCCTCATCAACAATACGAAAAACTTGCCGGTCAGGTCGAGGGCGAAAATGATTTATCCGAAGAGCAACTTTTGGATAGTATAAATCGCGACATAGAAACCTGGCAGTCTAGCGAAGAAATGGAAGAGCTTATTGAGCAAGCTGAAGTTAAGGAAGAGTCAGGTGATGATTATTATTACATTGAACCTGTTGAATAAAGCTTGCAATTATCATTTTTTATGATATAATAGCCTCACTTAAATTAATTTAATAAAAAATAATTAAACAGGCGACTGGATTATAACTCCGATATTAATTTGGAGGTCGTCTTAAGGAGAATAATACAATGGCAGCAGAAGTATTTGAAAGAACTAAACCCCATGTAAATGTGGGAACAATTGGTCACGTTGACCACGGTAAGACAACTTTAACAGCAGCTATCTTAAAGTATCTTATTGGTAAGGGTGGAGTAGCTCAGAATAAAGACGTTAGTCAAATTGACGCAGCGCCTGAAGAAAAAGCTCGTGGTATTACAATTGCTACAGCTCATGTTGAGTATGAGACTGAAAATCGTCACTATGCTCACGTTGATTGTCCAGGTCATGCTGATTATGTAAAAAACATGATTACTGGAGCAGCCCAAATGGACGGCGCAATTTTGGTCGTAGCTGCTACAGATGGTCCTATGCCACAAACTAGAGAACATATTTTGTTGGCTAGACAGGTTGGTGTCCCATCAATTGTTGTTTTTCTAAACAAAACCGATTTAGTTGATGATAAGGAATTGATCGATTTAGTTGAAGAAGAAGTTCGTGATTTATTAAAAAAATACGAATTCCCTGGAGATGAAACTCCAATTGTTAGAGGATCAGCTTTGAAGGTGTTAGAAGATCCTGCTAGTGAAGATTCAGTTAAGTCTATGCAAGAATTAATGGAAGCTCTAGATACATTTATTCCAGAACCAAAAAGAGATATTGATAAGGATTTTTTAATGCCAATCGAAGACGTGTTTTCAATTGAAGGACGTGGAACTGTAGTGACTGGTAGAATAGAAAGAGGTATTGTTAAAGTTAATGAAGAAATAGAGATTGTTGGTATTCGTGATAATCAAAAAACAATCGTAACCGGTGTGGAAATGTTTAATAAGACCTTGAATGAAGGTCGCGCTGGTGATAATGCAGGTATTCTGCTACGTGGTTTGAAAAAGGACCAAGTAGAAAGAGGGCAGGTTTTGTCTAAGCCAGGTACAGTTAAACCTCATACAGAATTCCAATGCGAAGTTTATGTATTGTCAAAAGATGAAGGTGGTAGACACAAACCATTTTTCAAGGGATATAAACCACAGTTTTACATGAGAACAACAGATGTTACTGGTGAAGTCTTCTTACCTGAAGGTACAGAGATGGTTATGCCTGGTGACACTGTAAACTTGGACGTTAAGTTAATTACTCCAATTGCCTTAGAAGAATCACAAAGATTTGCTATTCGAGAAGGTGGTAGAACTATTGGTGCTGGAGTGATAAGTAAAATTACTAAATAACTTTTATAGGCAATGACAGACACAAAACAACCTAAAAAGTTAGAAGGCAACCTAGATGCTGTTCAAAGAATCAGGATCAAGATTAAAGCCTACGATCATAAAATAATTGATCAATCTACACAGACCATTATCGAAGCTGGAGAAAGAACTGGTGCTACTATCAAGGGCCCTATTCCTTTGCCAGTGGAAAAGAAAAAATACACGGTTAACCGATCAACCTTTGTTCATAAGGATGCTCGAGACCAGTATGAAATGAGAATTCACAAAAGATTGATTGATATTTTAAGTCCTAGTGCTAAAACCATTGATTCTTTAATGAATTTGAACCTGCCAGCAGGTGTGGATATTGAGATAAAAATGTAGGTAATTTTAGCCATTTTTTCTTGAATATTCTAAGGCCTTGACAAAACTTTGATTCTATATTAAAATTTTACTGAAATAAGCTAATAATTGGTTATATGTCAGTGATTGGAGCTTTAGTAACCGTCAAACTTTGACGAAGTGCCAGAGAACTGTTCATCGGCATTAGGAAATTGCTATTGAAAAGTTTAGTATCTAAATTTGATCGACTTAATATAAACCGGTAAGGGGCCGGGCTTTAAGTCCGCCCCTTTTTGTTTTTCTCAAAATTATAAGTTAGTTAATATGAAATTCATAATTGGTAAAAAATTAGACATGACACAAAAGTTTACCGAAGACGGTAAAGTAGTGCCAGTGACCAGAATCGTAGCTGGTCCATGTTTTGTGACTGCCAAAAATAAATATATTGACCATAAGGGAATTCAGATAGCTTGGGAAAAAGTCGATACAAAAAAAGTTTCTAAACCACAAAACGTGATTTTCAAAAAAATATTCAAGAAGGATGTTGCATATAGAAGATTAAAGGAATTCAAGGTTTCAAATGATGACGCTATGTACGATAAACTTGAAGTTGGGCAAGAGATTAATGTTGGTATTTTTCAAGTAGGGGACGTTGTTAAGATTAAAGGACATTCCAAAGGTAAAGGTTTTCAGGGTGTAGTTAAACGCCACGGTTTCAAAGGTTCTCCAGCTTCACATGGTCATAAAGATCAGCTGAGAATGCCAGGTTCCATTGGTGCCACTGGGCCAGCTCACGTATTTAAAGGCACTCGAATGGGTGGACACATGGGAGATCAATCAGCTACTTTGCCGAGTGTGGAAATTGTCGAAATATTACCTGAAACAAATGAAATTTATATCAAAGGAGCAGTTCCAGGTGCACGTAATAGTCTTTTGTATATAAAGATTGAAGGTGATTTTGAATTACCTAAAAAAGAAGAAGTTAAGTCAGAAGAAGTTAAACCAGTAGCTACTGAGAAGAAGGTAGAAGAAGTTAAATCTGTTGAAGAAAAAAAATCCGAACCAACCCCTGAGTTAACCAAGGAGGATGTTAAAATTAAAGAACCAAAAGTTGATAATAAAAAAGACGTTTTAGTAAAAGATTCAGCGAAGAGTGAAGAAGTAAAGGAATAAGAAATTATTATTTTACTTCTTCATTTTTATATATGATTAAAGCCAAATTATACAACCAAGCAGGAGAAGAAAAAGGAGAAGTGAAATTAAATCCTGAAATTTTTGGTATGACAGTAAGTGATGAATTGGTTCGCCAAGCTTTGGTTGCTGTAATGGCCAACAAAAGACAAGTTATTGCCCACTCCAAAGATCGTAGTGAAGTTCGTGGTGGTGGTCGTAAACCTTGGAAACAAAAAGGTACAGGTAGAGCAAGACATGGTTCAACCCGATCTCCTATTTGGAAAGGTGGTGGTGTAACCTTTGGTCCGCGAAATGTGAGAAATTTCAGTAAAGACATTAATAAAAAAATGAAGGTCAAGGCGGTATTAATGGTTTTGTCTGACAAAGCGAATAATCAAGCAATAAAAATTTTGGAAAAATTAGAAATGACTGAACCTAAAACTAAAAAATTTGCAGATTTAACAAAAAATATAAAAATGGAAAAGAGCGGATTAATAGTTCTTGATAAGATGGATAAGAAAATTGCGTTATCTGTTAGTAATATTCCCAAAGTTGAAGTTATTGCTGCAGACAGTTTGAATATTTATGATTTATTGAAGTATAATCACACGATAATCACCAAACAGGCTTTGGCAAAACTTGAAGAGGTTTTTCTAAAGAAATAAAAATATGAGCGGTATATTAAATAAAATATTTAAGGCGGATGATCAGAAGAAAAAGACTGATTCTGTAAAAGAAGTTAAAACTGATAAAAAAGAAACAGTTAAGGTTAAAGATACTCAAAAATCAGTAGCAACTGCAACGCCTGTCACAAAAGCACCAATTAAGGTTGCGTCAACTCCAGTCAAGGAAGTGGCTAAACCTATTAAGGTTCAAAGAAAAGATGATGCTGGTGCATATAAAATTTTGTTACAGCCGTTGGTTACTGAGAAAGCAACTGATTTAATGCAATATAACAAATATTGTTTCTTGGTAGCACTTACTGCTAATAAGAGTGAAGTTGCTAAGACAATAATGAATGTTTATGGTGTTAAGCCAGCAAAAGTAAATTTTATCAAGAAACAAGGTAAACGAGTGCGTTATGGTAGAATTTTTGGAAAGACCAAAAGAACCAAAAAGGCTATTATTACACTACGACCTGGTGATAAAATGGAGATTTACGAAGGAGTTTAATTAGTCAATATGGCAATAAAAGTATACAAACCAATATCAAATGCTAGACGAAAAATGAGTATAATCGATTCGTCTGACTACACAAAGAAAAAACCAGAGAAAAAACTTCTGCGTGTTTTGAAGAAAAGTGGTGGCCGAAATAATACTGGTCGAATTACTGTTCGTCATCGTGGTGGTGGAGCAAAGCGTTTATATAGGTTAATTGATTTCAAAAGAGATAAATTTGATATTCCAGCAAAGGTTACAGCTATTGAGTATGATCCAAGTCGATCATCTAGAATTGCACTTTTAGTTTATCATGATGGTGACAAGCGATATATCATTGCCCCGGCTAATTTGAAGGTAGGTGATCAAGTTATTTCTTCAAAAGCAAAGGTTGAGATACAGGTTGGTAATGCAACTCAATTGGAAAATATTCCTGTAGGAATGTTGATTTCAAATATTGAACTTGTTCCAGGTAGGGGCGCAGAGATGGCTCGTAGCGCTGGAGCATGGTGTAAGCTAATGGCAGTTGAAGGCAAGTATGCACAATTGCGTTTACCATCTTCTGAGATTCGTTTAGTTCCAAAGGAATGTTTTGCTACAATTGGCCAGGTAAGTAATCCTGAACATATGCATGTGAAGATTGGTAAAGCTGGTAGAAAAAGACACATGGGATTCCGACCGACTGTACGTGGTAAGGCCATGAACCCAGTTGATCATCCTCATGGTGGTGGAGAAGGTAGTAACCCAATTGGAATGAAACATCCGAAAACGCCGTGGGGTAAGCCGGCTTTAGGAGTGAGAACAAGAGCAAAAAATAAACAATCAGATAAATTAATATTAACTAGACGCAAGAAAAAGCGTAAAAAGTAATTAATGTAGATATAGCAGATATTCTGTGAATTCTACTTATAAATAAATATGTCAAGAAGTCTAAAAAAAGGACCATACATAGATGCAAAACTATTAAAGAAGGTCGGTGTAGCTAAACCCGGTGATGTTATTAAAACCTGGGCTAGAAGCGCAGTTGTGACACCTGAAATGGTAGGTTATATTTTTGCTGTACATAATGGCAAGGACTTTATTGAAGTATCTGTAGTAGAAAACATGGTTGGCCATAAGCTTGGTGAGTTTTCACCAACGAGAAAGTTTTTCTCACATGGTGGTAAAATGGCCAAGACTCAAATGAAAGGTGGTAAAAAGTAATTATATTATATGCAAGTGAAAGCAAAAGCAAAATACATCAGGATTTCTCCTAGAAAAGCTAGACTAGTTGTTGACTTAGTTAGAGGTTTGGATTTGCAAGCAGCTCTTGATAAATTAGCAGTGACTAACAAGAAAGCTGTTCGTTTTGTAGATAAACTTTTGAAGTCTGCTTTAGCTAATGCCGAGCACAATTTAGAATTAAAAAAAGACAATTTATATATTAAGGAATTAAAAGTTGACGAAGGCCCAACCTTTTATCGTTGGATGCCACGTGCGTTTGGACGGGCAACACCATTGAGAAAGAGAACCTCTATGATTTCAGTTATTCTTGATGAGCGGGTGCCAACTGAGAAAAAAGTTACTGAAAAAGGATCTAAAAAAATTGAAACTGTAAAAGTAGACCAAAAAACAACTGATCAAATAAAACAAAAAGTAGATGTTTCTAAGAAGGATACTGATTTGAAGGATGTTGATGCTGAGAAAAAGGATGATCAGCATGATGTTAAACGTAAGGGTGGACAACGCGATATGCAACAACAAGATCGTATGCAAAAAAAGGAAAAAGGATTATTTAAAAAAATGTTCAGACGTAAGTCTGGCATGTAAAATTTCGTAAGTTATATGGGTAAAAAAATAAATCCAATTATATTTCGTCTGAAACAAACTAGAACTTGGGATTCTCGGTGGTTTGCTAGTAAAGGAAATTATACAAAGTTTTTAAAACAGGACATCGAAATAAAAGAATATTTAAAGAAAAAATTACTTAATGCCTTTGTTTCAACAGTTAATATTGAAAGAACTAGCAAGGACATGAATATTATTATTTATTCTGCTAGACCGGGTGTAATTATAGGTCGTAGTGGTGTTGGAATTGACGAGTTGAAAAAGCATATAAAAATGAAATTTTTAAAAGATAGAAAAGCAAAGTTAAATATAAACATTAAGGAAGTTAGCAACCCTAATTTAGATGCCATGATTGTTGCAAATAACCTTAAATTTGATATTGAAAAACGTTTTCCTTTCCGAAGAGCAATGAAACAAGCATTAGGAAAAGTTGAACGAGCAGGAGCAAAGGGTGTTAAAATAGAAATGGCAGGAAGATTAAATGGTGTAGAAATTGCACGTAATGAAAAGTTGATTTCCGGAAAAGTTCCTTTGCACACTTTAAGAGCGGATATTGACTACGCAAATGTTAAAGCTTTTACTATATTTGGTGTAATCGGTATCAAGGTGTGGATTTACCGTGGTGATATTTTTGAAAAAAAAGCTAAAGTTAAAAATGTTAAAAATAATGATTCAGTAAGTCAAGAAACAAAAGTAAGTAAGTAATTTATTATATATGTTAACTCCCAAGAAAACTAAACACAGAAAATGGCATAAGGGTCGTGGTCGCAATAGGGACACGAAGGCTTCCAGGGCTACAGAAGTTTCTTTTGGTCAATTTGGATTAAAAGCTACAACGGCTTCTTGGGTTTCTTCTCGACAAATCGAGGCTGCTCGAAGATCGATTACTCGTTATGTTAAGCGTGGAGGAAAAGTTTGGATCAGAATTTTCCCAGATAAGCCAGTGACCAGTAAAGGTTCTCAAGCAACTATGGGTAGTGGTAAAGGTGCACCTGAGTATTTTGTAGCCGTCGTTAGACCTGGAACTGTTATTTTTGAACTAGCGGGTGTAACCGAGGAAATTGCCAAAGAATCAATGCGTTTGGCTGGACATAAATTACCTGTAAAAACTAAATTTGTAAGTAGAGGATAATTGAAGTATATGAAGACAAGAGAATTAGAAAAAAAATCAAGTGAAGAATTAGAAAAGTTATATATCGATTTTTGTCAAAAAAGACAACAGTTGAATTTTAAAGTTGCCAGTAAGCAATTGAAAAATATTAGAGAAGTAAGAGAGGCGAGAAAAACAATTGCTAGGATTCTAACTATTCAAAAGCAACGACAAAGTGAAGAAAAAAAATAAAGAAACAGTTTTATCAATATGATTGAAAAAAAAGTAAAATTATCAAGACAATTAACCGGAACAGTTGTTAGTACCAAGATGGACAAAACTGCAGTAGTTAAGGTTGATCGAGTGGTAAAACATAAAATTTATAAAAAACAATACGCTGTAAGTAAAAAATATAAAGCTCATAATGAAAAGGGAGATGTTCGTGTCGGTGATAAGGTTGTTATTCAACAGTGCAGACCAATGAGTAAAGAAAAATGTTGGCGAATTTTTAAAAAAGTTAAATAGTTTTGTAGATTAATTTATATATGATTCAACATAGAACAATGGTAAAATCAGCTGATAACTCTGGCGCAAAACGCATGCAGTGTATTAGGGTTTTAGATGGTTATAAAAAGCGGTATGCTAGATTGGGTGACGTTATTACTATAACTGTAAAGGAAGCAAAACCGCATAGCATGGTTAAGAAAGGTGAAGTTTTGCACGCTGTAGTTGTAAGAACGAGAAAAGAGAGTCGCCGGAATGATGGTTCGTATATTAGATTTGGTGATAACGCAGTTGTGATTATTGATCGTAAAACAAAAGAGCCTAAAGGGACACGTATATTTGGTCCAGTTGCCCGAGAGGTAAGAAAAAGAGGCTTCAGTAAAATAATTTCATTAGCTCCAGAAGTTCTATAAAGTTATAAATATATGAGAATAAAAAAAGGTGACAAAGTCCAAATTACAAAGGGTAAAGACCGAGTCAAACGCACAAAAAAAGGTGAAAAGAAAGAAAAAGGCAACCAAGGCAAAATTGTTCAGGTTTTAAGAACCAAGAAAAAGGTTGTAGTAGACGGTTTAAATTTACGATATAAACATGTGCGACCCAAAAGAGAAGGCGAAAAAGGCCAAAGAATTGAATTTCCAGCACCGATTAGTATTTCTAATGTTATGTTGGTATGTCCTAAATGTAGTAAAGCAACAAGGGTAAGTTATAAATTGCTGGATTCAGATTTAAAAGGTAAGAAAAAAATAAGAATTTGTAAAAAATGTAAAGAAGCTATTGATTAATCAATATGAATAACCTAAAAAAACAATATAATGATGAAATTGTTCCAGCACTAATGGAAAAGTTTGGTTATAAGAATAAGTTAGCTGTGCCAAATTTGGAAAAAGTAGTATTGAACGTGGGTGCGGGAAAAGGACTTAAGGATAAAGAATATTTAGTTACAATAAAAAAAACACTAGAATTAATCAGTGGTCAAAAACCAGTTGAAACAATTGCTCGTAAATCAATTTCTAATTTCAAGATTAGAGAAGGGATGGTAGTTGGAGCTAAGGTAACTCTACGAGGAAAGAGAATGTGGGATTTTATTGAAAAACTAGTAAAAGTAACTTGTCCTCGAATCAGAGATTTTCGTGGTTTATCACCAAAAGCGTTTGATAGAAATGGTAATTATTCAATAGGTTTTAATGAGTATGTTGCTTTTCCTGAAATTATACAGGATGATGTTGAGCGACTACATGGTTTGGAAGTTTGTATAAAAACAACTTCTGATACGGAAGAATTAGGCAAAGCATTATTAAAAGAATTAGGTTTTCCATTTAAAAAAGAAGATAAATAATTGTAACTATGTCAACCAAGGCACAATTCGTAAAATCACAAAATAAACCCAAATTTTCAAGTAGAATTGTTAGGCGTTGTTGGCGTTGTGGCCGCGCTCACGGTTATATGAGAAAGTTTGCACTGTGCAGAATATGTTTCAGGGAACTAGCCGAGAAAGGCGAAATACCAGGAGTTACTAGAAGTAGCTGGTAATCACAAGTATCAAAGAGTGAGATACAAATATTAATAAGCTATAAATCAACTTATATTTGAAATATGACAATGACAGATCCAATTGCAGACATGCTAACACGCATTCGAAATGCCTCTATGGTTAAGAAGGCGGAAGTTTTGATTCCTTATTCAAAATTTAAATACGCTGTTGCAAAAATTCTAGAAAAGGAGAAATATGTTGAAGCTGTTGAAAAAACTGACTTAGAATTTAAATATATTAAAATTAAATTAAAATACGAAGATAATAAACCAGCCATTGGTAAGATTCGACGTGTTAGTCGAGTTGGTCAACGCATTTATGTGAAAAAGGTAGACCTACCAAGAGTTTTGAATAATTATGGATTAGCTATTGTTTCAACTTCTAAAGGTATAATGACCAATCGGGAAGCTAAACATTTAGGACTAGGAGGTGAAGTAATTTGTGAGGTTTATTAATATTAATATATGTCTAGAATAGGAAAAAAACCAATTGAAATCCCATCAGGGGTCAACGTCACGTTAGACCAAGGTTTAATATTGGTAAAAGGGCCAAAAGGTGAATTGCAAAGATCAATTCATCCACTTGTCAAAGTGGAAATCAAGGATACTGAGATAAATGTCAAAGTTGATAATGAAGAAAACCATATACAAAAAGCACTTTGGGGATTATTTCGAAGTTTAATTTACAATATGGTAGTAGGTGTAACTGAAGGATTTGAAAAAAAGTTAGAAATTAATGGAGTAGGTTATAAAGCAAATGCTACAGGTCAAAATTTGGTACTTAATGTTGGGTATTCGCATGCTGTAGAATTTAATATACCAGAAGGCATTAATTGTCAGGTTGAAGCTAATGTGATTACCATTTCTGGAATTGATAAGCAACAAGTTGGAGAAGTGGCAGCAAATATTCGAAAAGTTCGTAAGCCAGAGCCATACAAAGGTAAAGGAATTAAATATATTGACGAAATTATTAGAAGAAAAGCAGGAAAGGCAGCAGCTAAAGCCGCAGCTTAATTGAAATTATAATATGAAAAATCGAGAAGTAATAAAATTTAATAAGTTTAAACTACGACAAAAGAGAACACGGGCCAAGATTGTTGGAAAGTTGGAATTACCACGTTTAACAGTAAAGCGTAGTTTAAAGCATTTTTATATGCAAATAATTGACGACAAGAATGGTCAGACTATTTGTGCTGTTTGTGATAAGGATATCAAAGTTGAAGGAAAGAAACCTGTTGAAGTAGCGAAATTAATTGGTCAGGAATTAGCAAAAAAAGCAAAAGAGAAAAAAATAGAGAAAGTTCGTTTTGATCGTGGTGCATATAAATATCATGGTCGAGTTAAAGCTGCCGCTGAGGGAGCTCGCGAACAAGGTTTAGAAATTTAATTATTATATATTATGGCTAAGAAAGAATACAAAAAAAGAGCACCAAGAGAAGCTAGAGAGTTTGATCAAAAAATTATTGATTTAGCTAGAGTGACTCGAGTGATGGCTGGCGGAAAGCGCTTAAGGTTTCGCGCCTGTATTGCGATTGGTGATAAAAAAGGTAAATTAGCAATAGGCTTAGCCAAGGGAGCTGATGTTGCTCTTGCTGTTAACAAGGCAGTAAACAGAGCACAAAAGCAAATGATCAAGGTACCACTAGTTAATGAAACTATTCCACATGAAATTAGAGTAAAATATAAGGCCGCTCAACTGTTGCTAAAACCTGCACCTAAAGGTACTGGGATCAAGGCTGGTGGTGCGATACGCGTGGCTTTAGAGTTAGCCGGTGTTCCAAATATTGTAGCCAAAATTTTGGGTACTAATAATAAAGTAACTAATGTTAAGGCATTAATGATAGCTTTAGCTTCATTCAAGACTAAGCCACTCTCTAATGTGAAAAAAGCCAGTTCAAAACAGACGACTACTGATAAAGCTGAAGTTACTGCTGATACAAAAAAATAATTAAACAGATTATAATAGAATAAAATATGAGTTTGAGTTTACATAATTTAACCAACAAGAAAAAGCCTAAAAAAAGATTAGGGCGTGGTAATGCTTCAGGGCATGGAACTTATTGTTGCCGTGGATTAAAAGGGCAAAGGTCTCGTTCTGGTGGTAAAGGTGGTTTGAAACTTAAAGGTTTTAAGCAAAATTTACTAAATGCACCTAAGTTTAAAGGGATGAAAAGGCGGACTGCAAGTGCGCAGGTTGTTTTGTTATCAGCTTTAGACAAAAACTTCGCAGATAATGAAAAGGTTGGTCCAGGCGCTCTTTTACAAAAAGGGTTAATTGGTAGTATATCTCAACCAGTAAAAATTTTAGTTAACAGTTCAAAAGATAAAATAAGTAAGAAGTTGGAAGTTTTTGGGTGTGCTGTATCAAAATCTGCTGAAAGTGCTATACTGAAAGCTGGAGGTAAGATTGTTGAAGCGGTTCCAGTCTCAGTAAAAAAAGAAAACTCTAGTAAACCTACTTCATCTGTTGATAGTGCCTCTTCTACTAAAGGCAAGAAGGATAAAACGGAAGTCAAGAAAGCTACACCAAAAAAATAAAAAATAATTTAGTCGAGCAGCCTCTAATTTTTAGTTAGTTGTTTCACTCCTCTTGCCGTCAGCATCGCTTAAGCGAAGCACTCCGGGCAGGCTCCTCTAACCCTTCAAATTTTATGTGGGAAAGATTAATTCAAATTTGGCGATTAAGAGATTTACGTAATAAGATATTATTTGTTTTAAGTATGCTAGTTGTTTTTAGATTAGCTGCTCATATTCCTATTCCAGGAGTTAATGTGGAAAATTTGCGTGAATTTTTTGGTTCTAATCAAATATTAGGTTTATTGAATTTATTTTCTGGTGGTGGTATGCAAAACTTCTCTATTGTTATGATGGGAGTAGCGCCATATATCACAGCTTCAATTATTTTCCAGCTTTTAGGTATGATTATTCCAAAGTTGGAAGAAATGTCAAAGGAAGAAGCTGGTCGTCAGAAAGTAAACATGTATACAAGAATTTCTACAGTTCCCCTAGCTATTTTACAAGGGTATGGCATGATTGCAATATTACGACAATCGCCCAAACCAATTATCGAAGATCTAAGTTTTTTTTACTTGGCGGCTGTACTGATAACAATATCAGCTGGAACAGTATTTCTCATGTGGTTGGGTGAGTTGATTACAGAAAAGAAGATTGGTAATGGTATTTCATTATTAATTTTTGCGGGTATTGTGGTTCGTATACCAACTGCCTTACAGCAAGTAATTGTTAATTTTAGTCAGGAGCAGGTTATTAACTTATTGGTCTTTACTTTTATCGCTATTGTAACTATTGTTGGTGTAGTAATAATTTCCGAAGGTCAGAGAAATATCCCTGTTTCATATGCCAAGCGAGTGCGAGGGATGAAGATGTATGGTGGTATGAATACTCATTTGCCAATCAGAGTTAATACAGCTGGAGTTATTCCAATCATTTTTGCTATTTCGATTATATTATTTCCACCTATGGTTTCTCAGTTCTTACTACGTGCACAATCGGCTTGGATTCAGAACTTTGGCCAGGGTGTAATAAATTTATTTAATAATCAATTATTTTACGGTGTCCTATATTTTTTATTAGTTTTTGGATTTACTTATTTTTATACAGCTGTTATTTTTCATCCATATCAGATCGCAGAAAATTTACAAAAAAATGGTGGTTTTGTCCCAGGGATTCGACCAGGGAATCATACAGCTGAATATCTACAAAAAACGATCAGTCGTATTACTTTGACAGGTGCATTATTCCTAGGCTTAATTGCAGTTTTGCCGTTAGTAATGCAGCAAGTATCAGGTTTGCAATCTATGGTAATTGGAGGTACCAGTATTCTGATTGTGGTAAGTGTAGCGATTGAAATTGTTAAACAGGTTGAATCACAGCTGACTATGCGTGATTACGAAGGTTTTTAGTAAAAAAGTTTATCGAATAATATATTAAAATTGCTGGAGTAAGTCCAGCAATTTTGTTATAATAAAGTTGTCTTAAATTTACTATTTAACTACATATGTCGAAAAAACAAGTAATTGTAATCTTTATTGGTCCTCCAGGGTCAGGAAAGGGAACTCAGGCAAAACTTTTGGCTGATAAGTTTAATTATACTGATTTATCTTCTGGTAAATTATTCCGGGAAGAAGTGCAGAAAAAAACTAAAATTGGAAAACAAATAAAACCGTTTATGGACAAGGGTTTTTTGGTTTCTGATGAAATAACCACTGAAATGATGATAAAAAAAATTTCTAGATTAAGGAAGCCAATTATTTTGGATGGTTTTCCTCGTAATTTAAACCAATCCAAAATTCTCGATGAATATTTGCAAAAGCATAAAAATAAGTATAAGATTGTGATAGTTGAGGTCAAATTAACAGAAAAGCAGGTTTCTCAAAGGATATTAGGTCGTCTGGAGTGTGCCTGTGGTCGTATTTTTCACGAACAGCTCAACTTGCCAAGTAATAAAGGCATTTGTGACATTTGTGGGTCCAAATTACAAACTCGTTCAGATGCAAAAGTTAGTGTGGTCAAAACTAGAATGCAAATTTACAAATATGAAACGGCACCTATTCTAAAATTTTATAAAAAAGAAAAATATTATCGTTTTTATCAAGTAGAAGGTGATAAAAAGGTCAACGAAGTTTTTAAACAATTAGAAAAAATTATTAAACGATCAAAATGAGTTTACTAAAAAGTCCAACTGAAATTCAAACATTAAAGCAAGGAGGCGAAATTCTGGCTAATATTTTACAACAAGTTATTGAAAAATGTACGCCTGGAATCACAACTGGCGAATTGAATCAATTTGCTGAAGAAATGATTTATACAGCTGGAGGAGAGCCTTCATTTAAAGGTTATGGTGATCCGCCATATCCTAGTGGTTTGTGTACTTCAATTAACAATGAGTTAGTGCACGGAATTCCAGGCGAGGTTATTTTAAAAGATGGTGATATTTTAAGTTTGGATATTGGAATGAGATATCCGAAGTCTTCTGGTTTATATACTGACATGGCCGTAACTGTACCTATTGGGAAAATTGATGCTCAGACAGAGAAATTGATTAGAGTAACCAAAAGAGCTTTGGAAATTTGGACTAGTAATTTAAAGGCTGGAGACAACCTGTATGCTGTTGCTAAATTAGTTCAGGAGTATATAGAAAGAGAAGGCTTTTCAGTTGTTCGTGAGATGGTTGGTCATGGTGTTGGTCACGCAGTTCATGAAGATCCACCAATCCCAAACTATTATATTAGAAATACAGAATTTATATTAAAAGAAGGTATGGTTCTGGCCCTTGAACCTATGGTTAGTTCTGGTGATTTTCGTATTAAGGTGTTAGATGATCAGTGGACAATATCTTCAATTGATAATAGTTTAACCGCCCACTTTGAACATACAGTGGTTATTACGAAGAGAGGATGTGATATTATTACTAAATAAGTTTTGTTTCTAAGGAAGAATAGTGTTCTGGCCAATACTCTCGATGGGAATTAAAAAATTACATGATTAATCCAGAAGTTCAACAACTAAGTGAAAAAGCCCTAAAAGTTAATTTTAACGAAATTCAACAGGCTCATTTTGATAGATTAATGTCAGAATTAGAAGCAATCTCAGATGGGTTAGGTTTTGCTGAGCTTAAAGCAAAGGCTGAGGCAGGAAGTAAGGAAGCACTTCAAGTGATGCGCGATTATATCACCAAGAAAGAGCAGATTGTTAAATTTATTGAAACTAAAGAAATATCAAGGGTAAACTGGGAGTTGGAGTCAGAACCTGTTCTTGAACTACCAGTGGAGAGCATAGAAGCGTGTGATATTTCACCAGACGGCAGTAGATTGATATATATAACAGAAAGTCCAACCTCTCAAGGTGTTTATGTTAAATATTTGCAGAACAACAAACCGCCAAAGGAGATTTTTGCTAGGACTGCAAATATAGCAAAGATGAAGGATGTAAAATTTGTTCCAGATGGAGAAAAGGCTTTTATTGTAACTAATAAGCCGGAACTTTACACAGCTTGGTTGCCAACTGACGTTAAAGAAGGTGATTGGGTTCAAGAAAGAGTTCGTTTAGCACATGCTAAAATGCACGATTGCGCTGTCTCTCCGAATGGGCAAGATATATTGTTTGTTGGTGATGGTTATGTTGAAATAGCTAATTTGGAAAATATTCATGATCCTAACAGAACGAGATTGGTTTTAAATCTAAAACATGAAGATCCTGATCGCGCAGAAGGTTATATTCAGGCAGGGGTTTGTTTTTCTCCTGATGGTAAGATTGCTTATGTTCCATTAAACGAGAAAATTTGTAGAATTGATCTTAATAAAAATGATAACCCAATTGGTTTACCAACTTGGGAGAGTGATGATGTGGGTGAGTCGATTACTCAATTTGATCCGATTTATTCTGTGGCGATCACTTCTGATGGGGAATATTTATTTACAGGCACACAGGACGGCCAGATTTCTAAGTGGGAGACGGCTACTGGTAAAGAGATGGCTTTAACAGTAATGGAAGAAAATGATGGTGATATAAATTCGCTAACCACAGCTATTCAAAAGATGATTGTTTCTCCGGATAATAAACATTTAATTGTGGGGGATGATTTTGGAAGGTTAACTTTTATTGATATAGAGACAGGTGAACATATTAAAGAAATTCAGCTACCACAAGCCAGTAGTGTTACAGAATTGAAATTAGTTGGTGAGGATACGATTTATGCGCAAACTGAGACTATGATTCATCGAGTGAAGAGCATATAACACAGATCATAGAACATTATTCATAGAGCAACAATTATAGATAAGAATTATAATTTTTCAGTAATTGTCCCATGCTCTATGATCCATGAATTATGAATATATTGGGCCTCGACTGGGGTAAAGCAAAAATTGGTATAGCACTTGGCAGTGATGAAACTAAAATCGCTAGCCCTATTTTGATTTTGGAGAATAATGGGGAGTGGCTTGATAGATTGAAAAGAATTATAGTCAGTGAAATGATTGGGATAGTTGTGATAGGCAAACCTGTAAGTTTAAAAGGTGATGAGAGTATGTCACATGAATTTGAATATTTTGTTAGGCAAGTAAAAAAGTTAGGTAAGAAAATAGTTTTTGAAGATGAACGACTATCAACCAAA
The DNA here is from genome assembly GCA_018674305.1 of Candidatus Falkowbacteria bacterium. Lineage (NCBI taxonomy): Bacteria > Candidatus Falkowiibacteriota > Candidatus Falkowiibacteriota bacterium. The sequence continues at coordinate 35,829 of JABHAL010000013.1, forward strand.
CTGGCGCAAGGTTTAATGCGTGATTTTAAGAAAACAAAAAGAGCTCAAGATGACGATGTGGCAGCTACCGTTATTCTGCAGTCTTATTTAGATAAATTGTGATATGGAAAAGTTGCAAAAAACTAAAGCAATTGTGTTGAGTACAAAAGAATGGCGGGAGGATGACCTGCTTTTTTCGTTTTTAACAGAAGATTTTGGTAGGATCCAGGCAATTGCTACAGGTTCAAAAAAAATAACCAGTAAACTGGTAGGGCATTTAAGTACGCCAGGAATTGTTGAATTGATATTTGTACAGGGCAAGGCGCAAAAAAAGATTACTCACGCGTATTTAATAAAAACTTTCAAGTTGAATGAACCTGATGATTTCTATTTTTTAAATTTAGCCTGGGAGATTATCGATAAGGCAGTTTTGGAAGAAACTGCCTATAGCGAGGTTTGGCAATTACTCAGCTGGTTGTCCATAAATATTACTAATTACCAGATGTTTGAACAAAAAAGATTTATTGTAAATATTTTTTTAATTAAGTTATTGAATCTTCTAGGTTTTCGAATTAATTTGGAAAAACAAAGGAAGAATTTTAATATCAAAACTGCCCAAATAATTAGCCAACTTCAAAATGGGCAAGTTAGACCTGATTTTAGTATTTCTAAAAATGATAATCAAGCCTTATTTAAGTTTTTACAACGGTATTTGCAATATAATTTGGAACAACCATTTAACAGTTTTAAAATTGCGGGCACTATTGACAAATCAATCAAATTAGTCTAAAATTATATATTAAATTGTTCATTATAAATTAGGGGGAGGAATGAAGTTGTTGGTAGTTCTTGGTGTACTATTGTTTATGTGTACCCAATGTATCAAGGAAATGGAGTTTGGTGAGTGGCATGGTGAAATTCCTGGGGATAATCTTCAAGACGTGACAGGTGTTGACGCCAAAGATTTAACTGACACAATCGAGCCAGTCGATACTATTGATCCGATTGACACGATTGAACCAGTTGATACAGTTGATCCGATTGACACGGTCGATCCAATCGACAATATTGATCCTATCGATACAATTGACCCAATTGACACGTTTTCAGAGATAGTTAAGGAAGTCATAGTTCCAATTGAAACACAGTTAGAAGTGATTGAGTGTGCTCCAGGTTACCAGTATGACCCGGAGTCGGGTGAATGTGTTTCATTTTGTCCAGCTGATAAATATTACGAAGAGCAATTGGGGCAGTGTTTTTTCTATCCCTGTTGTGACTTGAATTCACAGTGGTCAGTTAGCGTGATGGATACTGAAACATCTTTGTTCACTATTTATCAGTTGAACTTGAATCAGCAGGTTGCTTATTTGCAAGGAGAACTAACGTTAGCGTCTCCACCTGAAATTGGTAACTGTGTTGGGCATTTACAGAAAAAAGAATTCACACTTACTTGTCAAAATGCTGAATACAGCTTACTTCTAACGTCAGAAACCACTTTAGAAGGGGAGGTTTTTGGGTTTTATAGTTATAGCTTTATTGATGGAACTTTTCAAAACGGTCCGTTCAATATGACTAAATAAACAAAAAAGAGGATGTCTCAAGTACATGCCTCTTTTTAATTATAAATCAGAACTTGACAATCTTCTGTATTTATATTAAACTATTATATAATTTGATTGTTCTTTATAGGGAGGAAGAAATGAGACAACAGAATATACTTTTGTTTATTCTAGTGCAAGTTGTTCTTATGGCATGTATCAGTAAACCACCACCTTGGCGACCAGATGGCTGGCTTGAAGTGACTAAAGAGGTTTTTCTTGATGTTAATGAAATCAAGGTAGTTGATCAGTTCGAAGTAAAGTACGATATGACGGCTCTTGAATTAAAAGAAGTAGAAACGAAAGATTTTATTGCTGTTGGGGATGAATATGATGCTAGTGATCAAGGTGAGGTAGAGCTTATTGATCTTGTTGCGGAGTTGTTAGATCAAAAAACACAAAAGGATCTGGAGATCTTAGATTATTTTGGTGAGCTAGATCAGTTTGAAGAGGAAGTCATTGAGTGTCCTCAGGGTTATCAATATGATCCTGAAGCAGGGGAGTGTGTTTCGTTTTGTCCGGCAGATAAGTATTATGAAGATAAGTTGGGCCAGTGTTTTTTCTATCCTTGCTGTGACTTAAATGCACAATGGTCAGTTAGCGTGATGGATACTGAAACATCTTCGTTTACTGTTTATCAAGTGAAATTGAATCAGCAGGTTGCCTATTTGCAAGGAGAATTGACGCTAACGTCTCCATCTGAAATTGCTAACTGTGTGGGGTATTTACAGAAAAAAGAATTCGCACTTACTTGTCAAAATGCTCAGTACAGCTTACTTCTAACGTCAGAGACCACTTCAGAAGATGAGGTTTTTGGGTTTTACAGTTATAGCTTTACTGATGGAACTTTTCAAAACGGTCCGTTTAATATGTCAAAGTAAACAAAAAAGAGGGTGTGAATGTACATTCCTCTTTTTCGTGTGTTAAAAAGTTTATCTCCGATTGTTATTACAGCGTGGTAGTCCCCAGTTGAACCAAGAACAAGTTTTTTCCTTGGTTGACGTGCAGATACCTTGCTGACACGCCAGTTCCATTTTGGGTTCATACCGATTGATATCCACTGAGATTTCAATTAATTCAGCAATTTTTTCAATCGGCATAATCGTTGGAGTCACGTCGGGTGTCGATAGACTGCCATTCAAAATGAAATGCCCAGATTTGCCAGAGCAATGGAAATACCATCTTCGCATCGGTCCATCGCCTTCCTTCATTAGAGCCTGCCAGTTCGTGACTGTGACAGAGCCAAGAGCTTTTTGCTCTTCGAGTCGCAGCATCAGAATCAAGCTGTACAATTTCAGGTTGGCCTGTTTCTTGGTGTGAACCATGGTCTGGCCAGTAGATTTCATTTGCAGAACAATGTCAGCACCTTTGTACCTGCCTGCCTTGGCCATTTCACTGCTGTCAGATTTGATGACCAAAAGCTGTAGCTTTCTGCCTTTACCAGGTCCTGGGATTTCTCGCATGTCCCCGTTGGATTCCAACTCGGCAACTGCAGCATTGAATTGATCAGATTGCTCTTTTCTTGCAGCGGCGATGTGATCATCCCAAAGCTTAATGATGTCAGGCCGGTTAGCAAAGTGGCCATGTACAACATTTGACACATTGGCAACCGCGAAGACGTACTTCTTCTTTGGGACACTGAACATTGACTGGAAAGCAGTAAGTCCCCAGTTAATGTTTCTGATCTGACTGTGTGGCATCACCCGTCGGAGAAGGTTGATGCAAGAGGCCAGTCCGTTTCGAACGTCAATACCCTCAATATCTGCAGAGTACAGATACTTGAGAATTTCTTTGACGTTTGGCAAATTTGAAACCCCCAATGACTTGGCAACCAGTGTGGCTGCGCAATCTTTTTTGTCTCTTGCTTTGCCAGTGCCATTGTCTGGGTGTTCGTCGAATTCGTTTCCCATTGTGCCAACGATAACGACACCACCAGACGTGTGTTCCGCCACCCACTCGGGAGTAGCATACCTCTCGATGAGAACAGCTGCTGCGATTTCGTCTGCGTGTGGACCAACGTGGGTTAAAAACCACAGAGCCTCTCCTGCCGCAAAAATAGGGAAACGGACATAGTTACTGTGTTCTTCAAGCCTAGATAGCTGGTTCAATTTGCACCTCCAATTTTGTTAAATTACAATATAGTAACTAATCAGTATAACACAGATGAGATATTTTGTCAACACTTATGTAAAATTAGGCAAATATTGCGGTATTTTTATTACTCGACAAAATTGTTAATTTTTGCTACTATATACCCAGCTTTACTATAATGTTCGTATAGCTATCGGTAGGGATCGCCACGATCGAAATTGTAAGTATTGAATAAAATATAAATACATCTGGTTCTTGCGCTCGTATAGCTCAGGGGTTAGAGCACCACGCTTATAACGTGGGGGTCGATGGTTCAATCCCATCTACGAGCACCAGTTGTATTTATATTTTGAGACTCGACGCAATTTTATTTACGAGTACTAGGGACGCTTAGCTCAGTTGGTTAGAGCGCATCGTTGACGTCGATGAGGTCAGTGGTTCGACTCCACTAGCGTCCACCAAAAAATCATCAATTTACTTTGGTGTTTTTTTATTACGGTCTATGGTTCGCCCAGCATACGCTGGGCGCCCGGCGTATGCCGGGCGACTCCACTAGCGTCCACCATGAAGCACCGGTATTTAGTTGACGGTGCTTTTTGGTTTAAATGATGTTATAATAGAACCGAATAAAAAATAAAAAGTATATTATGCCGATTATTGCTTGGGTTGCAGTTTTAATTTTAAGTTTGTGGGTATTGATTAAATCTGCAGATTATTTCACTGATTATGCGGAACAGTTAGGTAAAATATTACGTTTACCAAATTTTATTATTGGTGTAGTGATTGTTGCGATAGGAACATCGTTGCCTGAGTTTGCTACTTCTATAATGGGTGTGTATCAAGGGGATGTTGAATTTTTAAGTGGTAATGTTCTCGGTACAGTAATTGTAAATATTTTATTGGGATTAGGAATTGCAGTTATATTTACAAAACGTAAAACAATTTTTAATTGGGATATAGTTTCTAATGATTTGCCTTTTTTTGCTGCCGCTATTTTCTTAGTTGTAGTTTCTTTGATGGATGGTCATTTCAGTAAGGTTGAAGCTTTATTGTTTTTGGCTGGGTATATAATTTATATCATATATGCTTACTATATTCAGAAGGAAATAAAGGACACTGCTCAAAAAGAATACAAAAAAGAATTAAGCAAGGAAATTAAAAGTGGTTTAGAAGAAATGGAGGAAAAAGACAAAAAAGCAAGTTCAAAGTTTTTTGATAAAATTTTGAAAAAGGAAATTAAAATTGTAGTTATTCTGTTATTTAGTTTAGGTATTGTAGCTATTGCTTCTCACTTTGTTGTTACATCAGTTCTTAATTTAGCTGTCATATTAGGATTGGGAACTTCTGTTTTGGCAGCTACAGTAGTAGCGTTGGGAACGTCATTACCGGAAATTTTAGTGGCATTATCAGCTGCGCGAAGAGGTAATTTTGATATGGTGATTGGCGATATTTTAGGCTCAAATATTTTTGATATTTTTGTTATTTATGGAGTGGCTGGTTTGATAACTCCGCTAACCATAACGCATGAGCTGTTTGTAATTTTGTCTATTTTCCTTGTGGGTTGTTTTTTCCTTTTGTGGTTGGTTTTAATTGACAAGAAAATCACTAAGTCGGAGGCGTTAATGTTTATAGTTATTTATGTTTTATTTGCAGGTAAATTATTTAATATTTTTTAGTGATAATAAAAAAGTGGCCCTGTTATGGGCCACTTTTTGTTTTACAGAAAATTTAATATAAAAATTCTTGAATGTGATTGATGATATCCAATGGTTGAGTTGTTAATTCAAAACTGATCAGGTTTTTACTACCCAATGGATTGTATTGATTGAATCTATAGCATAGATCAATTGGTTTTTCGGCTTTTACTATACAAAACTTTTTACCCTTATCTTCATGGAATAGGGCAGTTATCTCAACAGTTGGAATGCTACTAATTAATTCGTCAATAGCACCTATTAAATCTTGCGATCTAGAGTTTGTCTCTTGAAAATCGTCTTGAGTAACTTCAGCCCAGGCGATTTTTTGTTGATCATCAGTTTTTAAATTCATTAATACACGACCCCAAAGTTTGAGCGCATTTACAGTTTGTTTTTGATATAAGTTTTGTACAATTGAATCCCTTTGTGCGCCTGCTGCCACTAACTGACTGGCGATATTTAAACTTTTTGGGGTTACTGAAGGAATTTTGAAGCTTTTAGTTTTTTCTACCATTCCAGTTAATAAATAAGTAGCAATGGGTTCATCTAGCAGCTTTGAATCAACCTGTTCAACAAAGTCGTAGATGATTTCTGAAACAGAAGAGGCTGTTAGATTGATTGCGTTTATATGCCCATAGTGTTCATTGTCTGGAGAGTGATCAATGTTGATAATAGGCACTTGGTAAAAAAAATCTGTATTATCAAAGTAGAGCGAACCAAGAGATTCCAGGTCAGGAGTATTTAAGGCAATTATTAAATCATATCGGTAATGATTGTCATTGATACGTATATTATTTTTTGAAAAAGTACTTTTTTCTGGATGAACGTGAATATGTAGACGATTATCTTCAATTTGATAATCAATTTCTGGATGTTTTTGATTTTCAATTTCCAGGCTGATGATAATTTTTTTTAAATTATTTACTTGTTTTTGAATTGAGGCTGCTTTTGGTAAAAATTTATAAGTAGAAGGTAACTCAAATTCAGGAGACACAATTTCTGCGCTTCGGCCCATTTTACTAAGTAATTCAGCTAGAGCTAAGCTTCCAGCAATGACATCACCGTTGTGATCCTGACGAAAGGTAATCAATGGATTATTGCTTTTCTGGATCGCTTCATAAAGTTGTTGATGTTGATTTAGCGCCATAACGGTTCTTGGGAACTTTTGAAAAATATATTTACTACTGCAATCCTGAAATTCTAGCTACAAATTGTTAAAAGTTCGTCTACTTAATTTGCTTTAAGTTTCCTTGCTTTTTACAATTTTCGTTTTAAAATTTCAGAATTTCGTAACGTAAATATATTTTCAAAAGTTCCCTTACAAGCATGGGCGTTAATATCATAAGGTAGTATCTTAACGAAATTAAAGGTATCTGTCAATAGATTTATTAACATGTAAAAGGGGTTTTTAGTATGGGAGCGATAGGCAGACCATTATCATGAACTTGTGTCAATTTTCGTTGATTTTAGGTAATTTTTATGCTAGAATTAAGTTAAGTATAATTTAAAGGTAAAAATATTTACTTTGGTGTTTTTAGAAACCCTTTTAGTTTTTTTTAACACTTTTGACACTTATTGCACCTCTAACATCTTCATCAATTTTAATATATGGACAAAACCTATCAATCAAAAAAATTCGAAGACAAGATTTATAAAAACTGGATAAAAAAAGATTTATTCAATCCAGACAAATACACCGGAGAACCATATTCAATAATGATGCCACCACCAAACGTGACCGGTGTTTTGCATTTGGGCCATGCTTTGGAAAATTCTTTAATGGACTCAATGGCGCGTTATCAGAGATTGCAAGGCAAAAAAGTTTTACTTTTACCAGGTGTAGATCATGCTGCAGTGGCAACTCAAGCCAAGGTCGAAAAGATTTTGATTGAACAAGGCATGGAAAATCCTAGGCAAGAACTGGGTAGGGACAAGTTATTAGAAAAAGTTAAAAAATACGCGGATGAGTCACGTGACACAATTCTAAAGCAAATTCGAAGGATGGGGACCAGTTGTGATTGGAGTCGTTTTGCTTATACATTTGATAAAGAAAGAAATCAAGCTGTAAATAAGGTCTTTAAGAAAATGTATGACGACGGCCTGATTTATCGTGGGTACAAAGTAATTAATTGGTCAGTCAAGGGTCAGTCAACTTGTTCAGATGATGAACTTGAACATAAAGAACGAGAAGCGAAGTTGTATACTTTTAAATATTCAAAAGATTTCCCAATTGAAATCGCGACTACACGACCGGAAACTAAACTTGGTGATACTGCAGTGGCAGTCAATCCAAAAGATAAACGTTATAAAAAATATATTGGACAAGAGCTTGAAGTTGATTTTTGTGGTAATAAGTTGAAACTAAAAATAATCTCTGACCCAGAAGTAGATCCAGATTTTGGGACTGGTGCGCTTGGGGTTACGCCGGCTCATAGTCCAGTTGATTTTGAAATGTATGAAAAGCAAAAAGCACTGAAACAGCCAATTGGTTTAATTCCGGTGATTGGAGCTGACGGAAAAATGACCAAAATGGCTGGCGCAGAGTTTGTGGGATTAAGCGTAGAAAAAGCTCGGGATAAAGTTGTTAAAAAACTCAAAGCTAACGGTTTATTTATAAAAGAAGAAGATATAATGCAAAACGTGGGAACTTCAGATCGTTTCGGTGACGTGGTAGAAGCAATTCCAATGACTCAATGGTTTGTTGATGTGAACAAAGAGATCCCAGGTAAGAAAAAAAGTTTAAAACAATTAATGACGCAGGCCGTTAACAAAGGACATAAAGGAAAAGGTGATCAGAAGATCAATATTGCTCCTCAGCATTTTGAAAAAATATATTTTCAGTGGATTGATAATTTGCGTGACTGGTGCATTTCTCGGCAGATTTGGTTTGGCCATCGTATCCCTGTTTGGTACAAAGAAGGAAATTCAGTTGTCGGAATTCGCCATGGTGAAGCAGAAAATAATGCTCAGGATTATTTAAATGGTGATATTGATAATAATCATTTTGCATTAACAAAAAAGGGTCAAAAACAAGTTGAACAAGCGGCTGAAGAATTAGCAGATCAAAAATTTGATTTAATTTATACTTCTGATTTTCTACGAACTAAGCAAACTGCAAAAATTTTAGCTGACAAGTTGGGAGTTAAACAGGTGATTGAAGACCCTCGTTTACGGGAATATGGTATGGGCGAATTTGAAGGTAATGCAGATGGTAGTTTGAGTAGATGCCGTTGTGGTCACTTTGCTGATTGGAAAAATGCTAATCCTCATGGAGTTGAATCATGGACAAGTGTTTACGGTAGAACTATGGCTGTGTTAGAAGAAATAAAACAAAAACATACTGATAAAAAAGTTTTAATTGTCTCTCATGGTGAAATTCTTCGTTATATATCTTCTTATGGCAGAAACTTAGAGCCAGAACAAACCTTTTTACTCCCTTATCCTCAGAACGCTGGAACAATCAAGGTGGATTTAAATGAAGAACAAATTAAAGTGAGTGATCAACCAGTCAATGATCCAGGTTGGCATCAAGACCCTGACACTTTGGATACCTGGTTTTCTTCAGGGTTGTGGACATTCTCAACTTTAGGTTGGCCGGAGAACAATAAGGAAAAAAATAAAGAAAAAAAGAAAATAATAAACGACTTAAAAACTTTTCACCCGACCAGCTGGATGCAAATGGGATATGAGCTTTTATTTTTTTGGATGGCTAGAATGATTTTGATGTCCACTTACGTTATGGACGAAATCCCTTTTAAGAATGTTTACATTCACGGTATGCTCCGTGACGAAAAAGGCCAGAAGTTTTCTAAGTCAGCAGGTAATGGTGTGGATCCAATTGAAGTTATTGATAAATATGGAGCAGATGCTCTACGTTGGGCACTGTTGATTGGCATTTCCCCTGGTAATGACTCTGCTTTTTACGACGAAAAAGTTGAAAGTGCTCGAAATTTAGTCAATAAACTTTGGAATGTGTCGCGTTATATTATAGGAGATATAGGTGATAAAGGAGATAGAGGAGAGAACAAAGAGACCTTAGCTGATGCGTGGATTTTATCACGATTTAATCAACTCAAGGAGCGAGTAACAAAATTATTGGATGAATTTAATTTCTCAGCAGCAGGTGAAGAGCTACGAGAGTTTACTTGGAGTGAATTTGCGGATTGGTACATCGAAATATCAAAAATCAAAGATCAAAATTCTGAATTAAGAAAGAAAATTTTAGTAAAAATTCTCAAAGAGCTCTTGGTTATGTGGCACCCGTATGTGCCTTTTGTTACCCAAGCGATATGGCAACAGTTTGATCCCAAAGAAGATATAATGATAACTCAGTGGCCAAAGGTGGATAAAGCTTTAATTAACAAGCCAAAGGAACAAAAATTTGCTATAATTAAGGAGGTAATTATTAAAATTCGTAATTTACGGTCAGAGTACAAAATAGATCCAGGCAAAAGAATAAAGGTGTTATTGAAAACTGATAAGCCTTTTGTTGAAGAGAATAAGGATGTTATAATCGTCTTGGCTCGTTTGGAACAACTTGATTTTGTAGACCATAAACCGGAGAAAGCAGCCTCAGCCGTTGTCGATGGGGTGGAGGTTTATTTACCGTTAGCAGATATTCTTGATCCTGAAAAGGAAAAACAGCGGTTGGTATCTGAGAAAAGCAATTTGGAAACTTTTGTTGGTAACCTAGAAAAGAAATTAAGCAACAAACAGTTCATTTCTAATGCTCCAAAACAAGTAGTTGAAATTGAAAAACAAAAGTTGAAAACAGCACAGGAAAATTTATCTAAAATACAACAACAAATAATTAACTTGAATTAAAAATATGGTTGCAACAACAAAAAAAGATGACAAAAAAGAGGATTTAGACAAAGTTTTAGCTGATTTGAAAAAGAAGAACGATGATCTAAATACAAGGACGTCAAAATCATTGACTAATTTTGTGGTTTGTGCTATATTTAGATGAAAGAACAAGGTCATCTAAAATATAATTTTTATGCCTAAGCAGGCAATCAATTTAAAAGCACCGGAAGGCCTAGGTCACATGGAGCTTAGGGTTAGTTTTGTGTACGTTCGAAATGCTTAATTTAAGCATTTTTTTGTTATTTTGTAATAAATAGGATAAATATAAATATTTTATGTCAGAATTAAACCCCAACCAGATCATTGGTAAAGAACAATTTGTAGAAGGTGTCGATGATGATGACAGTAAGGTTTCAGCGCCAGAAAAGAAAAAAAAGAAAAAAAAGCGTAGTGAACCGAAATTGCCAGAAGATTTAAAGCCGTTTGAAAAAGAGGCTGCTATTTTTGCTAAATCAAATCGTCGAATTTTGGCAGATCTTGCCGGTGATAATACTTTGAGGTTTAAACCAGGGAAAGGTTTTAAGATTAATTTGGTGTCCGGTGAAGTTACGCTTGGTTTAGAGCAATGGAAGTGGGCACATGAACATGGGTTGGGACATGAGCAAATTCTTTTCAGTAGTGGTCATGAAATTGCTCATTTTTGGGATTTGAGAGAAGACCCAGAGGGAATGCTTGAAAATTTTGATTATATGGAAAAAAAGGCCAGAGGCTTGGCCCCACAAGTAGAGGCCATTTTGAAAAAAAAGCATGGCGATCTACCAGAATATTTAACTAAACAAAAAAAAGTTGATCCTGATGACCCGAGCAAAACAATGAGTGGTTTAGAAATATTTTTATATAAACAACTGCATACATTATATAATTGTTTGGATGATATTTATGTTAATAAGCGAGTTGGTAGGAAAATGGCTCGTTATTTGATTGAAGGAAAAAGACACAGTCCTCAAGTGATGAAAATGTACAGAGATTTTTTGTTTCCAACTGATAGTAAGAAACGAGGACAGCCACCGGAGGATGAGCTAACCTCATATTATCTTAAAAAAAGTGCTAAGGCTCAACAGTTGGTTTATCTTTTGTTGCGAAAAAGAATGGTGCCGGATCAAATGGTAATAGTGGATGATGAAATAAAAAAAATTGTCGAAGATGAGGATATGGAAAAGTTGGTTGATTTTATAACGACACCTAGTCCTGATGGTATTCCAGAAAAAGATCAACACAGAGCATCTTGGAGATATAAACAAATTAAAGAATATATTGAACCATTCTATATTGAGCTTTTGATGAAAGATATAGAAGAATTAGAAATCCCTCCAGAAAAAGAAACACAAATGGGTGACGGCGAAGGTGAAGGCGAAGAAGGTGAGGGTGAAGGTGAAGGTGAAGGTGAAGGTGAAGGTGAAGGTGAAGGTGAAGGTGAAGGCGAAGAAGGTGAAGGCGAAGAAGGTGAGGGTGAAGGTGAACCAAAGGATGGTGAGCCTAAAGATGGCAAACCAAATCCTTGGTCACAACTCAATCCTAATAAGCCAATGGACAGAAAAACAGTTGCAGATTATTTAAAAGATAAAAAAGGTAAAGATGAAGAAGAGTCAAAAAAAGTAGCCGAGCGTGAACGCAAGGCTAGAATGACGCCGGCGGAAAGAGCCAAAGAAGCAATTCGCAGAGCAGATAAAGCTTTTGCTGAAAAGCATGATATTCCTGAAGAAAAAGTGCATGATTATCGTCAGATCTCGCATGAAATTGCTAAACATAAGGAGGAATTAGCTCAATTATTTGAAAGTATTTGTAAAAATATAAGTCGTCAGATTGAATTAGCTTGGGAAAAGTATTACCGTTCTGGTAAATTGGATGTTGCTCGATTGACGAAGAAGTACGGTCCATACTTTGTGGATAAAAAAATGCTCAGTTTTGTACAGTTTGATCAGCTTGAGACTTATCAGCAGAGAGCGTTTATTGAAAAATTAAGTCTAAAACCGGATGAATTTAGAATTAGATTTATTGTCGATTGTTCAGGATCTATGACGCTTGGTGATAAAACATATAAAGCCAAAGAAGTGTTAGTTTTGTTTTTGGAATCTTTAGCAACATTTGAAGACAAAATTGATCGCATGTTCAAAAAATTCAATATGAAACAACCACCACTTCGAGCCAGAACTCAAATTATTACTTTTGGTGATGAAGGTGGGTCTGAGGAGGTTAAAAAACTCAGAACGGAAAGAAGAATTAATGTGGAACAAGAGAGGGTAGATCGGTTGCGAGGTTTTGCGGGGATTCATTCAGATGGTGGTAATACCTGTGATGATGAGGCTTGGCAAAAGGTGAAGGGAACTTTTTGGGACGGAGATTCAGAGAAAATTAAAAAGGGAGAGTTGAAAGATATTGCGATCGAAATTACAGATGGTGGCTCAACTACAGCTGCTGAAACAAGATCTTTGTTGCACCAAATTTCAAATATGGGAATAGTAACACGTGCGATTGGTGTTTTTGATAAAGACGAAGAAGGGGATGATTATAGGTCCTCTTGGCGAAGTTCTGATTTAGATACTTTTGATGAAGTTTGGGGCAAAGACGGTGAAGTTATTCATGATGTTAGTGAATTGGTTGAAGCAGTTTATAAATTACTCAAAGAACAGATTCAGGATATTAACTTCCAAATGGGAGAAGCTGAAGAATAAACAAATTAATTATCAATTGATCAATGTACAAAGTCCTAAATAAATACAAAAATAATAAGGTTCAAATTTTAAAATTGTTTTGAGTTTATGTGCTTGGATTTGTTTAGAGCTTGATCAACTGACTAATCGTTTATTAACTTTATTACATATTAATTAAAATTCTATGGTTCTAAATTTTTTCAAATCAAAGTTCGAGAAGAACTACACTCCAGTAGAGGAAGTGGATGCTGTTGAGTTACAAGAGTGGAAAGCTAATGATGAGCGTGCAGAAAGATTATTCGAACAATATCAAGAGTATTTTACTTTGCTTTCTGATGTTCGGCCGGATTTAACTTCAATAGAAGAAACCGTTCAAACTGAGAAAGGTCCTAAGAAGGTTAAACGTCGATTGCAAGTTACGGAAATGCTGGAAACCGATCGTGAGCATTGGCGGAAGTTTATCAATACAAAAAAAATCAAGCAGGATTTAGCTGAAGAATTGTCAGACTCTACAGACTCAAAAATGGTAATCGAAACGGAGGTTGAGGCAGTTTTGGATTCAATTGCAGAAATAGTTGAATTAAGAAAGCAAGTTGTGGGGGATGAGGAAATTGGAATTAGTATTCCAAACGAAGTGCAGGATGCTTATAATTATAGAGTTCAGGAAGGAATCACAGCCAAAAAGAAAATTAAAGATTATAATAAAAGATTAGAACAATTGTTGGTAGCTTCTCGCGGTTCGTCAGCACGTAAACGTAGACCTGCTCAAGTCAGAGCAGCTAGAAATGAATATAAGCAATTAAAGGAGGAGTTTAGCGAATATATTGAAAATGATCCAGATGCTTTTATGGTTATGGCCTTCGATAGAATGTTAAATATGAAGAAATCATTTGATGAGGGTGGTAGAATTGTTGAGACTCGCTATGTGAAAATTTTAATGGAGCAAGTTTACGAAAAGTTAGAAGGTGGTCGCCCAGTATTTTTGCATGGTGAATTGGGAAGTGGAAAGTCAGAAGTAGCTAAACATTTATCCAGAAAAATTTTGTCTAGACATTATTTACATCGTTGGGAAACGGGAGATGAGGACTTGAACTTGGCTCCACACCCGAAACCAATAAAACCAGCAGAAATAAACTATGAAGATTATGTAAAAGAAGGTATGAGTGAGGAGGAGGTAAGTGAAAATACTCGAGAATTCAACAAAGCCAGGAAAGAGAGACTTGGAAAACTGGAAGAGTGGCGTAAAAAGCTTAAAGATTGGCACAAAGAACGAAAAGAACAAGCAGAGCCTTATTTAATATCTGGTCATCGAGGATTAGAAGCAGAACAGTTTATCGGAGGAATGAAGATTGAGCGTATGAAGAGTATGACACCAGAAGAGAAAACTAAACTGATGATGGAAAAATTGGCGGAGTATAGGTCTGAACACGAGAAAGACGGCGTAGCAAAGGAAAAATTAGACCAGATGATGGGGTTATATGAGGAAGATCTAAAAAAGTTTTACGATAACCCAGTAGAAGTTTGTGGTTATCTGGGTATGTTTTATCGCGCGATGCAAGAAGGCCGACCAATTATTATTGATGAGATGAATGCCATTCCTCATCACGTGTTGATTTTATTAAATGATCTTTTGACTAGAGTTCCTGGTGATAATGTTAAACCTATGGTTGAGGGAGTTTCTGAGTTTACTGTAAAAAAAGGATTTTATGTTATTGCTACAGGTAACTGGGATCCAGAATCAGCTGATGTTTATGTAGGTCGGCAAAAGATAGATGCTGCCTATTTATCACGTTTTGAATTAGAAAAATACGATTATTTACCTAATGCCGTTGACTTCAGTCTTCTGGCAGAAACTTCAACGCTGGAACAGGAAGATGAACATAAGCTAAGGCAAGAAAATGAATTATTTCACATGTTGATTATCAGAATGTTAGACAATAACGGCTCATTGCAGATCCCAGAGGGAGGAGATGATCAACTTTATAGATTGGCAGTTGTGGCTAGAAATATTCAAAGCGCTTTTTCTGGTTTTGATGTGCCAAGTGAATATTTTCCAGATGCCACCGGTAATGTTGAACGTGGCCCAAAAGATGTATTAAAGGAAAATGTTTTGTCATTACGACACTTGATCCCAATTATAGAACGTTGGAAAAGTGAAGGTTATAGTAAACCAATTGATGTTTATCTTTTTAATTATTACTTGGAAAGATCTAAGGCGAGAGAAGAAGAAATGCTTTATCTTTATGAAAAACTGCAAACGCAGGGAGATTTTTTCTCTGTTAGTGAAGGCTGGCCTCCAGCAACAGGCGAGATTGATCCGGCAACTGGAGCTAATGATGATGATCAAAAGTTTCAACAACAGGCCAAAAATAGAATTTTAAAATTTGATACAGCTAAAATGTTGCATGATGTTGATTATTTGAGTGGACATAAATCGGGTGAAGCTCTTATTGATGATGATATGCCGGAAGTAGCGACTATGTCGGCGGTAGAGGTAATCAAGATGCTGTTTGGGCGTATCCCGGAGAGAACCGAGATTAGATTAAAGAAAGTCAACTTAGGTGAAAATGGTGAGCCTGAAGGTGGAGTAAAAGCAGAATTAGACCCAGTCACAGAAAGAGAAATCCGTAAACTTTCTGAAAGAAATGAAGAACTTGACGATAGAGTTGAGCATCATGTAGATGAGGGAGGTAAAGATATGCAGGGTGCTCAGGATGCGTTAAAACATGGTCACAGGAAATCCGAAGAATCTGTAGAAGGCGAACGCTAATAATTACGTTAAGTATTAAATATGATCAATCCAGAACAGCAATTGAAGGAAAGCGCACTTAGGGTGAACTTCGATGAACGTCAGCAAGATTATTTTGATAGACTAATGTCTGAATTAGAAGTTATTTCTCAGGGCAAGGGTTTTTTAGAGTTGGAAAAAGAGGCTTTAGCCGGGACAGTAGTAGCTCTTCAGCGTTTACGTGAATATATTGCCAAGAAAGAACAGATTGTGGAGTTTATCGAGAATAAAGAAATACCACCTGTTTTTGTTAAGACGATTGAATCCATCACTCCGGAAGGAGTAGAGGTTAAAATACAGTTACAAATGGAATTGGAGTCTTGGAAAGGGGCTTATGCTCTAGCTGGCATTGATTGGGTTGAGTTTCCTGATAAGTTGGAGGTCACCCAAGAACAAGCTACACGTATGCAGGAATTAATTGCCAAGTATGGTTTTGATAAAATGATGATTATTCCAGATGAAATAAATGGCAATAACGAATTTAGTGATAATAAAAATTATGAATTAACTAATTTACTTCTTGATGGAGTTGATAAGATCTCTACTACTAATGCTTATCGTGGTTCCGGCGGTTCAATTAGCCGGGTGCGGGATAATAGGCAGGGATTGAGAATTGTTTTAATGAAAAAAGTTTCTGATTTTAATGAAAGTCAATTATATAGAAGCACTTTAGCCGTTAGATGTGATCAAGTTCAAAAGACAGAACCTTTTAAAGAACCGGAGATATCAGGTTTAACGTTGTCTGAGTTTGCTGTCTGGCAGTGGATGTATTACAAAGCGACTTCTAAATTTTGGGGCTCAGATGGAGGAACTGGAGTTTGGCTACCAGAAACAAAATTTGCTTCAGATAGATATATTACGCCAATCGCTTTAATGAAGGAGACTGGTCAAAAAATTGCATTCACAGAGAGAGCACCGGATGAAAGTTACCCAAATGCAGGAACTTTGTTTGGCGCAGTGTTTCCGATTGAGTAGATGTACGAACTTATAAGAAATTACGAACAATTACTTAATTACTACTTACTATTTACCATTTACTATTTACTTATTAACTTATGTCAGTCAACACAGATCCACAAAAAATCGAACAGTTATTAACTCGCGGAGTGGAAAATGTTTACCCAAATAAAGAATTTTTGGAAGAACTTTTGAAATCCGGGAAAAAACTAAAACTATATTTAGGAATTGATCCTACCGGTCCAAGTTTGCATTTGGGGCACGCTATTAGTTTAATGAAACTCAGACAATTTCAGGAACTTGGTCACACGGTTATTATGTTGATTGGTAGTTTTACTGCCATGATCGGTGATCCAACTGATAAATTAGCCGTTCGTCAGCCATTGACCAGAAAACAAGTTTTAGCCAATTGCAAGAACTATGAAAAACAAGCGGCCAGTATTTTGGATATGAAAAAAACTGAAGTTAAATACAATAACAAGTGGTTAGATAAATTGAACTTCAAAGATATCGTTGAAATTGCAGGGAAATTCACAGTTCAGCAAATGCTAGAGCGTGATATGTTTGAGAATCGAATGAAAGAAGGTAAACCGATCGGATTGCATGAGTTTTTGTATCCTTTAATGCAGGGCTATGATTGTGTGGCCATGAAAGTTGATGGTGAAATTGGTGGCAATGATCAAACCTTTAATATGTTGGCCGGACGGACGTTAATGAAATCCATGAGTAATAAAGAAAAGTTTGTAGTGACTAATAAATTGTTAGCTGATACTTCTGGTAAGAAAATGGGTAAGTCCGAGGGTAATATGATTACTTTGGATGATGCTGCTGTAGATAAGTTTGGTAAAGTAATGGCCTGGACAGATGATATGATTGTGAATGGCTTTGAACTTTGCACTTTTGAACCAGCAAGTAAGGTTAGCGAAGTTGAAGCGCGATTAAATAAAGGTGAAAATCCACGTGACCTTAAATTAGAATTAGCCAAAGCTATTGTTAGAATTTATCATGGTGAAGCAGAAGCCGAAAAAGCAGTTGATAACTTTATAAAAACTTTTTCACAAAAGCAAAACCCGGATGACATTGAAGAGTTTGATTTAAGTGGTAAAACAATTATTGAAGCGTTAGTTGAGGCAAGGGTAGTACAATCAAATTCAGAAGCTAGAAGAAATATTCAACAAGGTGGTGTCAAAATCAACGATCAAGTTGTTGAAAAAATAGATACAAAAGTTAAATCTGGTGATGTTATCCAAAAAGGTAAACGCCATTTTATAAAAATCAAATAATCCGCAACTATGAAAATCCTATTATTTATTGAAAACAACGTATTGAACTCAGATGACCTTAGTCCGGTTACTGGCGTAGCGAGTAAAGTCCAAGGCTGGATTAGTAATGGTGCAGAAGTTGAATTTGTCACAGGTATTCATAAATTTTTGGATTTAAAAAAAGTTGACGAAGCAATTCAAAAGTTAGGAGTTTCCCATCCCAAGATACACGCTAGAGCAGAAGGCGAGAAATATATAAATATTGTTCGTGAGGTAAAACCAAATATTTTATTAGAAAATGAAACTAACTCTGGCGAAGAAAAAAAAGTTGCTGATAGATTAAAACCAGAAGACAAAGTCAATTGTATCTTTTTAACAGGGGAAAAGGGAGTTGATAGTTTACCCGTTGATCTAGATGAGCTAAGGGACCTTTCTGAAGAAGACGGGGAAGTAGTTCGTGAGGATGCTTATTAATTGTAGTACAGATAATACAAATTAAAGTGCTACTAGACAATCATTTATTATTTATTTTAGTTATAATTTTATGTTTACTCCAGAAGCAAGTCAATTAAATGAAAGTTCACTTAGAGCTAATTTTAATGAAGCACAGACAGACCATTTTAACCGTTTGATGGATGAGTTGGAGCATATATCACAAGGGTATGGCTTTCAAGAGATCAAAGCTATTGCTGAAGCTGGTGACCCACAAGCTTTGAAAGTTTTACGACAATATGTTTCAAAAAAAGAACAGGTTGTATGTTTTATTGAAAGAAAAATAATCTTGGTTCAAGATATTCGGGCAACTACACCTGAAGGAGTGGAGGTAGAATTTCATTTACAAGAACAGTTGCGTAAATGGCAATCCTTTTTTATGGAAAAAGGAATTGATTGGGTGGATTGGCCACAGGAAATTAAAGTTAGTCAGGAAACACAAGAGCAGATGCAGAAACTTATTGAACGAGCTGGATTTAACCGTTTGGCCGTCATCCCTGAAGGTGTGGTTGGAGATCCAGACTTTGAGGAGAGTATTGATGGGAAAGGACGAAAAATTAATAAGCTAGTTACTCCAGCAGAACATTATAGTGAACTGTTTAGAAAAATGACAGTTGGCTCTGATTATAACCCACCTGATTTTTTCAAAAGCGATTTACTAGAGGGTGGAATTGATGGGACTTTAGATACACGCAAGGATTTGAGATTAGTTTTATTTACAGATGTCCCTGGACACGACGGATGTAAGCATACTAAAAGTTTTAATAATGAATCGTGGGAGGCCTTACAAAGAAGAAAGCCCATGTATCCTAATATTGATGGTTTAACTTTATCAGAGTATTTTATATTAGAGCGTGATCATTTTGATCGTACTGGTCAGCATTTGTTTACTGATTCTAGTAATATTTGTTCTGCTAGCGTGCGACCAGCAACTGATCGAGTACCAACTGTTCGTTGGGGGACTCAGAACAATCGCATTCTTTTTAAATCTAGACCAAAGACATACGAACCAGACGCAAGTAGAAGATCTTCAAGTAGGCCTTCAATAATTACTAAAACCGCTGGGGTTTTTCCAGCAGAAGCTTTCTAAAATATGCAGCCAGAGTTAGGCCATTTGAGTGAACAAGGCTTACGCGCTGATTTCAACAAGAAGCAGCGCGTTTATTTTGATAAATTAATGTCTGAATTAGAAGAAATCTCAGGTGGTTTAGGTTTTTCTGAACTTGAAGCGGAAGCCCGGTCTGTGTTGAGTTCATCGGCGACTTCAGTCGGCAGCTCAAGTGAAGCCATTCAAAAACTAAGAGATTATATCGCCAAGAAAGAGCAGATTGTGGGGTTTATTGAGCAAAAAGAATTACCTGAGACATATGAATTACGCGATGAAGAGCTTGAGGTTGGTGATGAGGTTTATTTGATTGAGCCAACAACTGGTTTCGTTCGAAAAGGGAAAATTTCTAATTTCTTTGAGAAGGATGGTGCTGATTGGGCTAGGGTTATTACTGGCGATGATGGCAAACAACTGAGCTTTTGTAAAATAGAAAATTTAGCTAAAAATAAACCTAAAAAACTTGATGCTGGAGAGCTTGGAGAACTTGTGGTGTTGGATTTGAGTAAGTATCAAGGTTTTGGTGTAGGGGATATCTATCATAATTTTAGAAGCAAAAATAGGAAAATTGAGGGATTTTGTTCGCCCGACAATGCAGTAGAATCTAATGGCTTTAAACCTAGTGGCGTGGCTGTTGTTTTCAGTTATGGAGAGGGTATTTTCCATAGCCATAAAGAGAAAATGTTTGGTTCCGAGTCAATCGGTAGTTTTAAAGAAGCCATTGAAAATATGATGTATAAAAAAATAGAAGACCCGAATTTATGATTAATCCAGAAATTCAACAATTAGCAGAAAAAAGCCTTAAGGTTAATTTCACAGAAGTTCAACAACAACGTTTTGATAAATTAATGTCTGAATTAGAAGAAATCTCAGGTGGTTTGGGTTTTTCTGAACTCAAAGCGAAAACGTTGAGTCTACCACCAAATTCAGTTGCTGGAAAAAGAGCGCTTCAGCGTCTTCGCGATTATATTACCAAAAAAGAAAAGATTGTTGTGTTCATTGAGACAAGAGACATGAGTCCAAATTGGCAGGATTACAAAAAGACACGTGAATTATCATCAATTTATGGTGATTCTGAAAGACCTTTTTCAGCTGACTGGTTGGATGAGGATAATATGTTGGTTCGTTATACTATTTTTGGTGGTGATGAGGATACTATGGCCATGGTTTATCCGGAGTCTGGGGCTATGTTTGATGGTCTTCGAGAGGGACTTTTCAAAGGAGGGATTTCTTTCTATAAAATGATTGATAATCAAAGCGCCTATTGCATTGATTCTAAAAATTTTTTATATAAACTTGATTGGACAGGTAAGGCAATGCTTGATGCAGAAATAGTATCTTTAGGTAGAATAAATAGAGATAATCTTGAGGCATCTGAAATTGCTATAGTCGGGAAAGACATTTTGTTAATTTCTATGACTGATGATAAGCTGATTATGTGGGATGTTAGTGCAAAACAAAAGATTTTCACTTTTCAAGGAAAACATGAGGACAGTATTATGAGTACACAAAGATTATCACCAGCTAGTGTTGTCACTTTGGATCTCAGTGGTGGAATTGCAGCTTGGAATTTATTAGGAAATAAAGAAAATGTTTGGTATGAAACTATTGCCCCTGCTACAAATCACTTTATCGATATGCAATGCCAGGATGATAATTTTGTTAATAGCGTGGTTACAAAAGATAATATTATTGTACATGCCAACGTAACAAGCAAGTTCAAAACGGAATCAGATGTGCCAGATATTACACGTTCCGAGCTTATATTTCTAAATAAAAAGGGAAAAGAGCAATATAGGGTTGAGTTGCCAAAGGACTTGCAAATATTCGATAAAATTTATGAGATTCAGCTGACTGATGACAATAAATTACTGTTGGGAATGGAATCAGGCGAAGTTTTGGTTTATGATATTAAAACGAATAAGATTGTCAGTACAATTGGCGATCCAGATGAAGAAAAAAAAGGCGTTGAGAGAATGCAGGTTTTGCCAAATAACCAATTGATGGTAACGTATGGAGATGCTACGATTGCGTTTTTCGATGAAAAGTAGGAGCAGTAATTGGTAATCAGTCCCGATGAATCAGCAAAGCTGATTATCGGGATCCCGCCTTACGTCGGGATAATTAGTAACTAGTAAATAGTAGTGAGTAACTAAATAATTTTTTAAACTAGATCAAAATTCAAAGAACATGTTAACTCCTGAACACAATTTAACTGAACGCTCACTCCAAGCTAACTTCACCGAAGTTCAGCAAGCTCATTTCGATAAATTAATGTCTGAATTAGAAGTGATTTCAGATGGTTTGGGTTTTGCTGAGCTTAAAGCAAAGGCTGAAGAGGGAGATAAAGAAGCCCTTCAGGTAATGAGGGATTATATTACTAAGAAAGAACAGATTGTTGAGTTTATTGAGAAGAAGGAAGTGCCTGAGAATGAGTGGCGTGAAGAGGAACTTAAAGTTGGAGATGAGGTCTTTGTTTTGAATACTGCGCATTTTGGAGAAAAAGTGAAAATTTTAGATATTAACGATTTAGGTAAAGTTAAAAGGTATTATGTTAAGGTCAAGGAAGGTGCCAATACAAATTTACGATTTTTTCAGGATTGGTATTTAGCCAAAAATAAACCAGAAGAATTTGATGCTGATCGAGCGGGTAAAATTTATTTACTTGATTTAAAAAAATATAACGGGCTTACTGTCGGCGATTTTTTTTCTAAAGGTGTAGAAAATAGAGAAATTTTAGGTTTCAAAATGCCAGAACATCCCCATCACCGAGTCGGATTAACGATTGTTGTTAAAAAAGACGGCGAGGCAACATTTTTAATGTCATACAAAAGATTCATAGAACTAAATGAGGAGCAAAATTATAAAAAAGTCGAAAAGTCTTAAACACGTAACACATAACACGTATCCTGTAACAATCATAAAAAATGTTAAATCCCGAACAACAATTAATAGAAAGATCTCTTCACGCTAACTTCACTGAAGTTCAGCAACAACATTTTGATAAACTAATGTCTGAGCTGGAACAGATTTCAGGTGGTTTAGGTTTTTCTGAATTTAAAGCTAAAGCTGAAACTGGTGACAAAGAAGCATTACAAGTAATGCGTGATTATATCGCCAAGAAAGAGCAGGTTGTTGAGTTTATTGAGAAGAAGGAAGTTCCTGAGAATGAATGGCGAGAGGAGGAGCTTAAAGTTGGAGACGAGGTTTTTATATTGTATGCCGCACATTTTGGAGAAAAAGTAAAAATTATAGATATTGACGATTTAGGTAAAGTTAAAAAGTATCATGTTCAGGTCAGTGTAGTTGACGATACAAATTCTCGGTTTTTGAAAGATAGTCAATTAGCTAAAAATAAACCAGAAAAATATTATGCTGACAGATTGAGTGAAATTGATTTACTGGACTTGAAAAAATATATAGATCTTTGTGTGGACGATGTTTATTCTGATGGTCAGGAGATAAAAGAAATTATTGGGTTTATGATGCCAATCGCTGCAAATCATGAGGATGGTTTAACAATAGTGTATAAAGCAACTAATGGTCAGACATATGCAACATCATACAGACGTTTTAAACAGATTAATCGTGGACTCGATTATAAAAAAGTAGAAAAGTCTTAAGCGTATAGCGTGAATCGTATAGCGCGTAACACATATCCCGTACCCCGTAACAAAATTAAAATATGATCAATCCCGAGCAACAATTAACAGAAAAATCTCTCCATGCTAACTTTACCGAAGTTCAGCAACAACATTTTGATAAACTAATGTCTGAGTTGGAGGTGATCTCAGGTGGATTAGGTTTTGCTGAACTTAAAGAGAAGGCTGACGCGGGTAATAAAGAAGCATTGCAAGTAATGCGTGATTATATCGCCAAGAAAGAGCAAATTGTTGAGTTTATTGAAAAGAAGGAGATGCCTGAGAATGAATGGCGAGATGAGGAATTCAAGTTTGGTGATGAAGTCTATATAGTGGGAGGGGGTTATTCTGGTAGAAAAGGAACAGTTGAGAATAATGATAGTTCTGGTAACGTAATTCGAGTACTGGTTTTTAGCAAAGATGAGAATGGCGATGCCGAAATAATTTATTTTAATCCTGAAGATGTAGCCAAAAATAAACCGGAAAAAATCCAATCTGACCGACTTGGTGAAATTGAGTTACTTGATTTGAAAAAATATGAAGATTATGCTGTTGGTGATATTTTTGTGCGACATAATAGGACTAAAACAAAAACAAGAGAGATTTTAGGTTTTAGTATGCCTGATAGCTTTACTCACGAAGAAGGCCTGAAAATTGTTTTTAAATATGGTGATGGTGATGTGTATACTGCACGTCGCTTCAGATTCGAGAATGAAATTATTGCTTTAGTTTACAAAAAAGTAGAAAAGCCTTAAGCGTATAGCGTGAATCGTATAGCGCGTAACACATATCCCGTATCCCGGAACAAAATTAAAATATGATCAATCCCGAGCAACAATTAACAGAAAAATCTCTCCATGCTAACTTTACCGAAGTTCAACAACGATATTTTGATAAATTAATGTCTGAATTGGAAGTGATCTCGGATGGTTTGGGTTTTACTGAACTTAAAGCGACTGCTGAAGCGGGTAATAAAGAGGCTCTTCAAGTAATGAGGGATTATATCTCCAAGAAAGAACAGATTGTTGAGTTTATTGAGAAAAAAGAATTGCCAGAAGTAAATGAATTGAGAGACGAGGAATTAAAAGTTGGTGATGAGGTTTTTATATTAGAGAATTTTTCATTTGGAGCAACGGGCAAAATATTAAGTATTCCTAGAAGTTCGGATAGTAAAGCTTTTATGGTTGATGGAATTAAGGATAGTAATAATCCTTCAATGAAAGAATATGGATTTGAAGGACGATTGTTGGCCAAAAATAAGTCAGAAAAATATAATGCTGATAGACTTGGTGAAATAGATTTGCTAGACTTAAAAAAGTATAACGATATAACAGTTGGTGATATTTATCGCTCCGAGGATGGTAAAGGAGAAATAGAAGTTGTTGGCTTAAGTATGCCAATAAATGCTAAGATTGAAGATGGTCTATTAATTGTGTATAAAATAGGTAATGGGCAAACGTATGCCAAGTTAAATCGCTGGTTTCGGCGAGATCTTAAAGCTCGTAATTATAGAAAAGCATAGAAATGAAACCATGTATTCGTAGCAAAATCGTAAGTAAATTAAGATGAAGACTTTATTCCCGTAATTTAATTTATTAATCACTTTAGTTATCTTTTTTCGCCCTCTTTATCCTCTTAATCCTATTTAAAAAATATGAACAAAATAAAACAACAATTAGCGGATTACTTAAGTAAAAAATTAAAGATTAAAGTTGAACCAAGTCAATTTACTGAGCCGCCAAATCGTGAAATGGGCGACCTCGCATTACCATGTTTTGATTTGGCGGCACAATTGAAACTTGATCCTCAAGCGACCTGCCAGGAGATCCTTAAACGCGCGCAGGCCGACATGCTGGAGATTATTGAAGAAGTAAAAGCGGCTGGGCCTTATCTTAATTTTGTAATTAAAAGCGCATATCTAAACAAGCTGGTTCTGGAAAGTAAATTTGAACCCGAAAAGAAAGTTACAGAAAAAGTAATGATTGAGTATTCTCAGCCAAACACTCATAAAGAATTTCACGTTGGCCATTCTCGAAACGCAATTCTTGGTGCAGCTTTGGTAAAGATTCATCGTTTCCTAAATAAAAAACCTAAAAATGTAATTGCTGCTAACTATATTGGCGACACTGGAGTGCATGTAGCTAAAGTATTGTGGTACATAACCAAGTTTAATTCTAATATTGATATACCCAAGGGTGTAACTAACTCAGAATACCTTGGCCAAGCTTATACTGAAGCTGTGAAAAAGCTGGAAGAAGATGAAACCCTAAATCAGGAAGTTAGCGATATTCACAAAGAGCTGGAAGCCGGCGATAAAGATTTAGTTTCCTTGTGGAGATCAACCAAAGAGTGGAGCATGATAGGTTTTTATGATGTATACAATTTACTTAATGTTGAATTTGATGAATGGTTTTGGGAAAGTGAAGAAGAAGCCGTTGGAAAAAAGATTGTTCAGAATATTCTTGATGAAAAAACAATTCCACAAATTAGAAAAAGTGATGGCGCCGTGATTGCTGATTTAAAGGAGTTCAAGCTGGAAGTCTTAGTTTTGATCAAGTCTGATGGAAACGCGCTTTACGGCGCAAAGGATATTCCACTTGGTATGAAAAAGTTTGATAAGTTCAAAGTTAAAAAATCTATCTATGTGGTTGATAATCGACAGTCATTGTATATAAAACAAGTTTTTAAGCTTTTGGATTTACTGGGATATGAGGATCGTGAGAAAATTCACGTGGCTTATGATTTTGTAACATTGCCAGACGGTGCGATGGCTTCAAGAAAAGGGAACGTGGTAACTTTTTCCAAGTTTTATAATGAGATCTGGAAGAAAACAATTGAAGAAACCAAAGAACGTCATGATGAGTGGCCGAGGGATAGGATTGAAGCAGTGGCCAGTAAAATTGCGTTGGCAGCTATTAAGTTTTTTATGTTGAAATATGATAATAATTCGGTAATAGTTTTTGATGTTAAGAAGGCCTTAGCATTTGAAGGTGATTCTGGTCCGTATTTACTTTATACTTTAGCTAGGATTAATTCTATTTTACGAAAAACCAAACTTAAAGGTAAGGTTGATTATTCTTTGCTAACTGATAAAACTGAAAAAGCTTTGATTTTACATATGAGTAATTTTAATGAAATTGTAGTCAAAGTTGCTCAAGATAACGTGCCAATGCGACTCTGCACCTACTTAATTGATCTAACTCAACTGTATAATAATTTTTATCATCAGTGCCCAGTTTTGAAATCTGAGGAAAACTTACGTTTAGCACGTTTGACTTTATGCTCAAAAGTGAAATTTTTGCTTGAAAAGGGACTAAATTTATTGAATATTGACCCTGTTGATGAAATGTAGATAACTTTTTGACCCAAGCCTCGTATTTTAGTAAGATAGAGGTATATTGAAGGGGGAATGGGAGGGGTTAATAAATAACGAACTTAAATTATGTTTAAATCCAATGGAGAAGAAGATTATAACGAAAATGTAGTTGACGACACTGTAATCGGTCAATCAATAAAAATTGAAGGTGATTTGGTTAGTAATGGTAGCATTACAGTTGAGGGGGAGGTTATTGGTAGCGTCAAAACTGAACAAACTTTGAAGATTGGTGAAAGAGCTAAAGTTAAGGCGGAAGTAAACGCTAATGAGGCATTTGTTTCAGGGAAAGTTAGTGGCAACATAGTGGTCAAAGGAAAATTAGAACTTAGTAATACTGCTGAAGTTAATGGCGACATTGAAGCCAGTACTTTACAAATTGATGCCGGCGCTGTTTTTAATGGTCGTTGTTCGATGACTGATAATGCAAGCCCAACATCAGCTGAAGGAAAAGATCCTTCTTCGCCTGAAGCTACGAAGGACAAGGAAGACCAGGCTGAGATTTTTAGTGATGAAGATTAGACTCATGAATCATGTATCATGAAGCAACACTTTAGTGATGTTACATGCTACAGGCTGTATGTATTATTACATTTACGACACATTTTTAGGTGATAAAAAATACGAAAAAACAATTGATCGTATCAAGACCAGGTTGTTAGATTTAGAAATTCAGGGAAAACACGAACGACTGACCTTACTTAAAAGTGTTGATGAATTAATTAACGATGAAGCCAAGCGGGGAGTAAAAACTGTCGTTGTTCTTGGTAATGATAAGACGTTTCTTAAAGTCGTTAATATAATTGCCAAAAATAAAATTACACTAGGACTGATTCCTGTTGGCCCAGGCAATAATATTGCTAAGTGTTTAGGCTTACCAATGGAAGATGCTGCTTGTGAAGTGATTGCAGCTCGTACAATTGTTAAATTTGATTTAGGGAAGGTGGGCGAACAATACTTTTTTGCCAATTTGAAAATTAATAAAAACCTAGATCGCTTAAGTGTAGAAAAAGATAATTATAAAATTGTACCACAGGCTGATTGTGCAGAAATTGAGGTCAATAATTTTTACTTTCCGAATGAGAAAAGAAAAACTGAAAGTAAAATGAAGAAATTTTCCGCTCAAGATAATAAAGTTGAATTGGTTATCAGGTCAAAGGTAAATAAAAGAGCCTGGTTTAGCCAAAAACAACCTCAGCCAA
Organism: Candidatus Falkowbacteria bacterium; assembly: GCA_018674305.1. Lineage (NCBI taxonomy): Bacteria > Candidatus Falkowiibacteriota > Candidatus Falkowiibacteriota bacterium. The sequence continues at coordinate 63,531 of JABHAL010000013.1, forward strand.
AGATCGACACTATTATTCAGGGAACAGATTTCAAAATTAAGAGCTTCGAATATTTACCCGTGACTTTAGATAATTATAAAATAATTAAAACACCGGTTGTTGTAGAAATCGAACCGAAAATATTTCAGGTGATTGTCGGGAAGGGTAGACAAAAAAATATTAATTAAAACAAAAAATGATAATACGAATTTACTCAGGATGCGAATGATGCGAATAAGCGAATATATTAAGGATATCAGATTCGCATATTAGCGGCATTCGTATGAAGGTTTATTCGTATCACTTATTATGAATGTTCAAGTAAACAAAGAAACCTGTATCGGCTGTGGCTCTTGCGCAGCTATTGCTGGTGAAGTATTTCAAATGGTTGACGGTAAAGCTGAAGTAATTGCTGGTGATTTGACTGGCAAAGAAGAAATGGCGAACCAAGCTAACGACGCTTGTCCGGTTGCCTGTATAACTGTTGAATAATTTTAAAAAATATGCAAAAATAGCACTAGAGGGTGCTGTTTTTGTTTTTGCCCAGGTGGTGGAATTGGTATACACACATGGTTGAGGGCCATGGCTCTCCGGGGCGTGCGGGTTCAAGTCCCGCTCTGGGCACCACTATGTAAACAGGGGTTCAGCCGGCATGCGCCGGCTGCCCGGCGAATGCCGGGCAAGTCCCGCTCTGGGCACCATAAGAATTTTATTATTAAAAATAAGATTCTTTTTTTGTTGATAAATTTTTTATATATAAGCATAAATATGGTATAATTTAATTGCATAATTATTAATTGCGTATATTTTATGTTAGTTAGAATTATAGTTGGTTTGATTGTTTGTGCAGTAGGTTATTTAATGGTCTGGAAACCAGGAGCATTTTATGAATTCATTGGGCCACTAGGCTTTGCGGAAAAAATGTTTATGGGCGGTAGTAAATCATTTTATAAAATGTTCGGTATTGTAGTGATTTTGATAGGATTTTTAGTTGTCACAAACCTACACGCTGCTTTTTTTGGAGGTTTGTTTAGTTTTTTCTTTGGATAACGCACATGAGTTCAAAAAAACAACTTGGCCAATGGGGGGAAGATCTAGCAGCAAAGTTTTATGTTGATAAAGGCTATGAATTAGTTGATAAAAATTATTATCTTAAATCCAAAAAACTTATTGCTGAAATAGACTTGATTGTAGCCAAAGATAAAGAAGTAGTGTTTGTGGAAGTCAAAACCAGAACCAGTAAAGCTTATGGTTATGGTGAACAAGCCGTGAATTATTCAAAAAAACAAAAAATTTCCAAAGCTATAAATCAGTTTTGTACATTGAACGAAAAATACGATGACTATTTTCCACGCTTTGACATTATGGTTGTAGAAGTCATGGATTTAATACCAAAATTTATTCATTTTGAAAATATCGAATTAAATTGTTAAATTATTTAACAATAAACTAGTATAATTATATGGATCAACCAACCGTACCAAACAGTGCCAAAGACATTGAAGACAACAAATTATTAGCAGCCATTAGTTATTTAGGCATATTATGTTTAATTCCATTATTAGCGAAAAAAGATAGTAAATATGTGCAATTTCATGCTAAGCAGGGATTAGTTTTATTTATTGTTGAAGTAATCGTTTCATTTATAAATATTATTCCAATCTTAGGACAAATGGTTTGGTTATTTGCTAGCATGGCCTTCCTGATTATTTCTGTTATCGGTGTAATCAAAGCTTGGAATGGCGAGTGGTGGAAAGCGCCAATCATTCATGACTACAGTAAAAAAATAAACATTTGAGAGAAGATCAAGGTGATAAAGGTGATAACTAAAGTGAGAACGTCACAAGTTACCTTCTTTAGCCCTCTTTCGCCTTTTTAGCCCTCTTTCCTATAATATGAAGAGAACAAAAATTGTCTGTACCCTAGGCCCAGCGTCAGACAAGAAAACCATTATAAAGCAATTGATACGCAACGGCATGAACATGGCGCGGTTTAATTTTTCTCATAATGTCCATGCTTACCACGGTCGAGTTTTACGTTTGGTCCGTTCGGCAGCAAAAGAGGTAAAACAATCAGTGGCTATTTTGCAAGATTTACAAGGTCCGCGCATTCGGTTAGGTGATTTACCGAAAAAAGGAATTAATTTAGTTCGAGGTTCAGAAATTATTTTGACAACGGATACTAAGAAAAATAAAAAGAAAATACCAGTAACTTACAAAAACATGCACCGCGATGTCAAGGCGGGCCAAAGAGTTTTGATTGCAGATGGTGTGATTGAATTGATGGCGACTAAGGTCAGAGGAAAGGACATTTATTGCAAAGTACAAGCTGGTGGAGTGGTTACTTCTCACAAGGGGATTAACCTGCCTGACACTGATGTTACTGTGCCGGCTTTGTCGGAAAAGGATAAAAAAGATTTAATGTTTGGAATTAAAAACGCAGTTGATTTTGTGGCTTTGTCTTTTGTTCGCAATGCTAAAGAGGTGAGCAATTTAAAAGACTTAATAACAAAGTATGAAAAAAAGTTAAAAATAAAATCCAAAAATCCAATCAAGATAATTGTAAAAGTTGAGAGAAAGGAGGCCATTGAAAATCTGGATGAAATAATTGCTGTGGCTGATGGCATTATGGTAGCGCGTGGCGATTTGGGGATTGAACTTTCTGCTGAAGATGTACCATTAATGCAGAAAATGATTATTGATAAATGTTTGACCGCTGCTAAACCGGTAATTGTGGCTACTCAAATGTTGGAGTCTATGGTTAATAATCCTCGGCCAACCAGAGCAGAGGCAAGTGATGTAGCAAATGCTGTTATTGACCACACGGACGCAGTTATGTTATCGGGTGAAACTGCTGCAGGCAAGTATCCAGTCAAGGCCGTTGAATATATGCGTAAGATTATTGAAAAGACAGAGCAGTCAGCTTATGACGATTTAGTAATCAAACATAAAATAAAGCAGATCAAGTCAACTAGCGATGCGGTTAGTAGCTTAGCCAAGACTTTGGCTGATCAAATCAACGCTAAATTAATTTTAGTTGCATCTATTAGTGGACATTCAGGAAGGGTGGTAAGTCGTTACCGTCCAGAGTTGCCCATTTTTGTTGCTTGCGAAGATCATCGAGTACAGCGACAGTTGCAATTAACCTGGGGCGCAATACCTTTTGTGTTACATCGCTGTAAGGATTTACCAGCAATAATAAAAAAAGCGGAGACCTATCTTAAGTTGACTAAACAGGCAAAGAAAAATGATAAAATGATTGTTGTAGCTGGTGTTCCAGTTGGCAAGAGTGGGAAAATTAATTTAGTTGAAGTTAAAGAAGTTTCGTGATATGCAATGGCAGAAGCGTTATTTATTGATATTATTTTTTTTTATAGCTGTAATTACGGCCATGTTTTTTATTTATTCTAATATAAAATCACCGGAAAGAATTGAGTATTATGAACTTGAACCATCTTGGATACAAAAGGTTAGTTGTATAATTCGTGGAGGTGCTTTGGAAGAAATAACTGATGTTGAGGACATAAAACTACCAGTTGTTCCTCAAAAAAAAGAAATTACATCGCAAAAGTCAGTCGGGTATATGTGCCATTTCCATTAAGTTAAGATTACTGATTTGTGCGGATGTACGGATCTACAAAAATAGAAACGTAAATTTGATTTAGAATTAACACGTTGAATCTGAATATTAGTATAAATTGGTAATTTGTTATGAATAAGTTTATACGTGAAAAATTTGCTTTTGGTGAAGCAGTTGCCACCTTAATAGGCACCATTATCGGTGCTGGTATTTTAGGTGTGCCTTTTGTTATTGCTCAGGTTGGTTTTGGTTTGGGTTTTGTGATGTTAATTGTTTTAGGTTTGGCAGCTTTACTTATGAACTTGATGTTTTGTGAAGTTGTCCTACGTACTCGTTTTCGTCATCAGATTGCTGGATATGCAAAAAAATATTTAGGTAACTTTGCTTATCGGGTTGCAGTTTTAGCGTCATTAATTGGTGGTTATGGAGCTTTGACAGCTTACATGATTGGTGAGGGAGAGGTTTTGGCAGCTTTGTTTGGTGGAGATAAATTTGTTTATAGTTTAATATTTTTTGCAGTATGTTCTCTAATCCTTTTGGTAGGTTTAAACTTAGTTAAAGTTTTTGAATTGTGGATGGTGGCAATTTTTTTGGTAATAATCCTCGTTATATTTGGATTGAGTTCATCGCATATAAGTATAAATAATCTGGTGTATACCGACTTTTCTAATCTTTTTGTTCCTTATGGCGTGATCTTGTTTGCTTATGGTGGAGCAGCTTCGATTGTTCCACTTAGAGAAATTTTACGTAAGCATCCTAAAAAAGTTAAGCGTGCTGTTACGGTTGGTAGTATAATTCCAATTGTTATTTATTCTTTATTTGCTTTAATAGTTGTTGGTGTAACCGGGATACTAACAACAGAAGTCGCCACAATTGGTTTGGGAGAAAAAATTGGTAAGTCAATGATTGTCTTTGGTAACTTGTTTGCTTTTTTTGCTATGGGCACCAGTTTTTTGACGATTGGCATTACCATGAAAGAATTATTCCAGTTTGATTTTAAGTTTTCCAAAATGACAGCCTGGTTATCAGTCGTATCTATTCCAATGATCATTTTTCTGATCAGTGCTCGTGACTTTATTCACATTATGGGAATAGCTGGTAGTTTGACTTTTGGCTTATCAGGAACAATTTTAGTTCTAATGTATTGGAAGGCTAAAAAGTCTGGCGATCGAAAACCAGAGTTTCATTTACCTAAATTTAAGATTATCGGAGGGTTATTAATCTTAATGTTTGCTCTAGGTATTGTGTATACTGTTTATGATTTAGTTATTTAGTATATAAGGTAATAAAAGTTGGTATTTGTCCAGCTTTTTTGTTCTAAATTTAGGAAAATTCATTGCTTGATTATTTCTGATTTTTATGATATTCTATTGTAAATAATATGAAAAAAGTCCTTAGAACTAAATTATTTCGATTCTACGAAATGGTGCCAGGCGGACTGATCTGGCTTACTTTTGTTTTGTCCATTGCACTATCTTTTGTTAAGCCACTTTGGGTAATTTACTTTATTATAGCTTTTGACTTGTATTGGCTGTTCCGCGTTTTGCATTTCATTTTATATGCGACCATGTCATATTTTAAATATCGTAAGATTGTACAACTTGACTGGTTAGCCAAGGTCAAGAAAATACCAAACTGGGAGCGGATTTATCATATTATTTATTTGCCAACTTATGGCGAACCTTTAGAAGTTTTACGAACTACTTTCAAAAGTTTGACTGATAGTAATTATATTGGAGAAAAGATGATAGTTATTTTGGGTGGTGAAGGTAGAATTGCCGATGATTTTATTCCCAAGGCAAAGCAGATAGAAAAAGAATTTGGTCACAAGTTTTTTAAATTTTTAGCGACAACTCATCCAGATGGATTGCCTGATGAAATGAAAGGTAAGGGTGCTAATGCGAATTGGATGGGGCATCGATCAAAAGAGCTAGTTGATGAACTGAAAATTCCTTATGAAAATTTAATAGTGTCTTATTTTGATTCAGATACTTGTGTTCACAAAGAATATTTTGCGCATTTAGCGTATAAATATCTAACGCATCCAAAGCCAATGAGGGTATCTTATCAGCCAGCAGTAAATTACAATAATAATATTTGGGAGGCACCAGCAGCAATGAGAGTAACTGCCTTTGGCACTATCTTTTGGTTATTAATGGATATGATGCGGCCAGAGCGATTGTACACTTTTAGTTCCCATTCAATGAGTTTCAAGGCTTTAGTTGACGTAGGTTTTTGGCAAAAAGATATTGTAACTGATGATTCTAGAATTTTCTTACAATGTTTTTTTAAGTACGATGGCGATTATGCAGTGGAGCCAATGTATGTACCAGTTTCTATGGATACGGTAATGGATAAAAATTATTGGAAAGGTTTTCAGAATTTATATAAACAACAAAGACGTTGGGCTTGGGGAGTTGAACATTTTCCTTACATGATGAATAAGTTCAGACATAATAAAAAAATCGCTTGGACTAAAAAATTAAAGTACACCTGGAATTTAACAGAAGGAATGTACTCCTGGGCAACTGCACCAATCATAATTTTAATTTTAGGTCGGCTTCCACTTTGGGTAGCTGGTCGGAGCGCTTCTTCTGCTTCAGTTATTGTACAAAATGCGCCATTCGTTTTGGAGAAGCTAATGGGAGCAGCTATGATTGGAATTTTATTTTCTGCTATTGTTAGTTTGTTTATTTTACCACCTAGGCCAAGTGGTCATTCCCGGTGGAAATATTTGGTAATGTTTTTACAGTGGATTCTATTGCCTGTTACTATAATATTATTTGGTTCAATTCCTGCGACAGAATCACAAACCCGTTTACTTCTACCAAAAAAATATCATCTTGGCTTTTGGGTAACACCTAAGTCAAGGTAATTGAGTACTGAACGTCCTGATTTACTGATTATTTAGCATCATATATGTTTTGTTTACTTAATCAGTATATCAGTAAAGATCAGTAATCATTTTTATGTCCAAAGTCTCAATCAATTTAGTCACATGGAATGGAGCAAGATATATTGAAAGTTGCTTAAAGTCTGTACTTGAGCAAACTTTTAAGGATGTTTCATTAATTATTATTGACAATGGTTCAACGGATAATACTTTAGAATTGATCAACGAACGATATCCGCATTTAAAAGTTATTAAACATAAAGATAACTTGGGTTTTGCCAAAGCTCATAATCAAGCGATTCATTGGACCAAATCTGATTATGTTTTGTGCTTGAATCAGGATGTTGTTTTGGAGCCAGGCTTTGTTCAGGAGTTAGTAGAGTTTATGGATAACAATCCCATGGCGGGAGTGGCTTCTGGAAAAGTATATCGTTGGCAAGACGGTGAAAAGACTAAGTATATTGATACCATTGGTTTAAAAATATTCAAGAATTTTAGAGTAATTGATATGGGAAGCGGGGAGGTGGACGAAGGTCAGTACGATTTGAAGAAACAAGTATTTGGCATTTCTGGAGCATTACCATTTTTTCGACGTAAAGCATTGGAAGAAATAAGGTATCAACAAGAATATTTTGATGAATCATTTTTTAGCTACAAAGAAGATGTTGATCTAGCGTTTCGTTTACAGGTGGCGGGCTGGGAGGCATGGATGGTTCCTGGTGGGATTGCTTACCATGATCGTACAGTTACGATTCCGTTTGATAAAATGACCAAATTGCAGGTTGCCAGTAACCGACGGAGAAAGTCACAGTTTGCTAATTTTTATTCTTATCGTAATCATATATTTTTCCTGATAAAATGTTTACCAAAGTTAAGTTTACGTGTTTTTCTGTATGAACTGGTAAAATTTTTCTATGTATTTTTATTGGAAACAAAAAATCTTAAAGCCTGGATTCAGGTTATAAGAAATTGGAAACAATTGAAATTGAAACGCAAAATAATTTGGAAGAATAAGAAGATTAAGGATGAAGAGTTGAGTGATTGGTTTAATAGTTAATAATTTGAATATTGCGCAAATATTATTACATTAGTTGTCTAAATATTTGTTTAATATCAATTTTTAATATTTGTTTAATCATGGAATTATCAATTATAATTTTAAATTACAAACAGAGGGGCTTAATCAAGAATTGTGTTAAGGCCCTTTTAGAGTCTGAGGTAAATTTCCCTTATGAAATTATTGTTGTTGATAATGATTCGAAGGACGGGATTGAAGATTTAATCAAAGAGCGTTTTTCTCAGGTTAGGTTTATTCAGACTGGTGCAAATTTGGGTATGGGTGGTGGTAATAATGTTGGCATAAAAAATGCACAAGGCAAACATGTAATGGTAATGAACCCGGATATCTTTGTTTCTCAAGATTCTTTGCAGAAATTAGTTGATCATATAAAGAATGAACCAGAAATTGGTTTGTTAGCACCACGATTGTTAAATCCTGATCGTACATTGCAATATACTTGTTATCGTTGGCATAAATTGTTTACCCCAATGTACCGCAGAACTTTTTTGGGTAAATTACCTTGGGCGAAAAAAGAACTTGATCGATTTTTAATGACCGACTGGGATCACAATGATACTCGAGAAGTTGATTGGATACAGGGTTCATGCTGGGTTTCGCCAAAAGAGGTACTTGATAAGATCGGGGCATTTGATGATCGTTATTTTATGTATTTTGAAGATACCGACCTTTGTCGTCAAATTAAACAAGCTGGTCACCAGGTCGTTTATCATCCTGAAGTGGAAGTTGTGCATTTACATCGTCGGCAGTCCGCTGATCAGGGTGGTATGAAGTCCTTATTTAGTAAATTGACTCGTATTCATATTTATAGTTGGCTGAAATATATGTTGAAATGGCGCAAAAACACGTAACACATAGCACATAACACTTGACATTGGAGGGGTAGAATGCAATACGGTAAAGAACTGCCCGTTGAACAAAGAGATTCTCAAGCTTTGTTTGAATTTAAATTTGAAGGAACAGAAGAGGAGTTTAAAGCTTGGCTAATCAAGCTGGTTCAAGAGTTCATGCAATGGTGTGATCCTAAAGTACATCGGTATTCCATTGATGACGTTGTTTCTATGCCTTGGAATTCCGAGGGTGGAATTTATGGGTTTGAAATTGAAGGCAAACTTTTTGCCTGGTGTAAAATGTATTTCTTCGATGATGCTGGGCGGTATGGTCAAAAAAGAGCATTGTTGTTCAGAGATCATCATAGTCAAAGCGCTCGTCAAGAAGTTATGAGAATTGCTGAAGCTTTTGAAAAATATTTAAAGGAAAAGCAGGTTGAGTTTGAACTTTTTTTCCTTAAACGTTAAAATAATAACTGGACGTAATGCGTTCAGTTTTTTAATATTCTCCTATGAATTGACAAAGTCGAGTTTTTATTTTACGCTAGTGGTAGCAAGGCAGAGGAGAGAGAAAGAAATGTTTTATTAATCTTTTTAATGAGGTTTAGAATGATTAAAAAAATTCTTCTGCTGCTTCTATTTGTTTTTCTGTGTTCCTGCAGACCATCCCCAACGACCATTGTAACGGTGATTAAGCCTGTGGCAAAATCTGGCGCAGGATTAGTACTAATCGGTGCGGTGATAGCTGCCGCAGTAGTTTACGACAAGTTGACTGAGGATGACTTTGACGAAAAAGAAGAAGATTGAGAGAAGTTGATCAAGCCAAAGTTATCTAGTAGTAAGTGAAACCACAAAGACTCGACGACATTGCCGGGTCTTTCTTTTTTCTGTAAGTATTGTAAAATTAGCCAAAATCATTAGCCTTACTTGACATTTAACTAAGTCTGTGCTATAATATATACAGTTGATCTTTGATAGTTGTTTAACCATTAAATTGAGGTATCAAATGAAGAAGGAAATGATGTGGTTTTTCGGTATTATGGCCGTTGTGTCCTTGATCTCGCTTATCGTTGGTTTGAACAGCGAGGTTGTTTTCAACGCGAAGTTGGTCGCCCTCTTTGGTTGTCTTCTCGGTGGTTTCGCCGTGGCGATAGTTCGGGATCGTGAAGATCGGACCGTAGCGCCTAAGCTTTTCATGTGCGCGATGGCGGGATTCTCAATCTTAGTTGGAAACTTCCTGGTGGACATGATCGTGCAGGACGGTTTTCGGATGTTGGGATCGGGAGTAGGAATCTACTTCACTGCCATCTGGGTACTGTTTGTTGCTGCTACCGTCGGTTGTGTGATCGTCTATTGGCGTGATCGCCCGTCGTTCGTCACCGTTCGCACCGCGATGGCGACGTGCTTAGTTTACCTCCTGCCGGCAGTCATCTTGATGCCGATGGTGATCTACATCTAGATCTCCAGAAGTAAAAATTTTCACAACAACGTTTGTGAAAGAACTCGACAAGCATTGTCGGGTTTTTTCTTTTAAAGTTTTTGATGAACAAAGATGATTTTTGTATTGACAAATAGAAAACAATTGGTCTATGATATATATACAGAGACGCTCGTCTCTGATAGTTGTATCATCTTACAAAAGGAGATGCGATGCTAAAAAAACTGTTGCTGTTGTTCGTTTTACTCGGAATGTGTTCTTGCCAGCCTCCCACGACGGTTGTCGTAAGAACCGCATCGAGAAGTGTTGGTGTCATTGGCGGACTATTGGGAGGAATAGTAGTCTTGTCTGTTGTAAACGATTATCAAAAAGAGGATTCAGAACGTCTTAGAAGGGGGAAGTGCCCCTTGTTTGATACCCTTTTTGGTGATTGTGATCCAAGAACTGGCGGAAGCTATGGTTTCTAGTCTTACTTCAAAAGTCTAAAGGACGAAGACTTATGATTACAAGCACAGACGATTTAACGATGCACTTTCCCATTTCCATTTCACAGCTTTCAGTGACCTGACTCGACAACATCGTCGAGTCTTTTTACTTTGTTAATTCAATCTATTTTTTTAGTATAAAAATTGCTATAATGAAACAAGTTAGAGGTTGAAATATTAAATTTAAAAGTGAACACAGATGAATAGCGAAAAACAAAATTTTATCCAGCCTGAAAAATCGAATTACAAAAAACATACTTCAACAGTCGGTCAGATTCTTTTAATTCCCATCCGGCTGATTCCGTATGCAATTTTATTATGTTTAATCTTGGTTATATTAATTACGGTATTTGCAGGAATTTCTATTACTCCATATTATGCTTCATTAAAAACGGTTTACGCTGAAGGAATTGAAGGACAAAATCATTTAGTTACTGCGGAAAGTTTGATCAAAGAACAAAAGTTTGAATTAGCAATAGATGAGTTGGCTATGGCAGAAAATAATTTTAAGATTGCTGGGCAAGCCTTAGATTTAACAAGTCAGGCAGCGATTTTTCGTAGTGCTTTAGTAAAAGAACAGCTTTTAGTGGCGCAGGATATTGTTGAAATCGGTCAGATTATGTCAGGTGCTCTGAAAAACATTACCCAAAAGGGTTTAGAAATACAAACTATATTGCATACAGATAAAATCGTTTGGCAGGATATTTCACCCGAACAAAAAGGTGCCGTTTTGCAGGCTTTGTCTGATTCAACTGAAGACTTAATTGCTACTCAAAAAGATTTAAATGATATTAGTCAGAAGTTGGCAGCAATAAATTCACATAATCCATTATTTGTTTTTAATAAAGTTGTAAATCCTCTACGAAGCAAGTTACCAAAAACTCAGAAAGCTTTTGACAGCCTAATTACTGTTGCAAAGTTGCTACCAGCCTTTTCCGGTTATCCAGAAGAAAAAACTTATTTATTTATTTTACAAAATAATAGGGAAATGCGACCAAGTGGGGGATTTATTGGTACTTACGGAATCCTAAAAATCAAAAATGCCGAAATTGTGGAATTTTTCACAGACAATTCATATAATTTGGATCGTTTAGTTGAAGGAAAGTTAGATATTAAACCACCAGAACCAATTGAAAAGTATATGAATCAAGATCACTGGTATTTTCGTGATAGTAATTGGTGGCCAGATTTTGCAACTTCAGCAGAAAAAGCAACTTGGTTTTATCATCAGGAGGGTGGAAAAGAAGAAATTGATGGTGTAATTGCTATAACGCCCACAGTAATCGAGAAGCTGATCGGAATATTAGGCAATTTTACAATTCAAGATTTATTATTTAATCAGGGTAATTTCTGGGAACAATTACAATATCAAGTAGAATTTGGATATTATGATCAAGGTATTTCTGAAGCTGATCGTAAAGATATAATCGGTGACTTAGGTGAACAAATAATTCAACGTTTGTATACTGCTCCAATGAGCCAGTTCAACGATTTGTTGGCTATGGTTAGCAATCAAGTTAAAGAAAAACAAATTCAGTTGTATTTTGTTGATGATGAAATGCAAAATTTAGCAATGCAAAATGGTTGGGCCGGAGAGGTCAAGGGTTATGCTGGTGATTACTTAATGTTGGTTGATGCTAATTTAGCAGCTCTGAAAACAGATTCAGTCATGGATCGAACTATTCAATATGGTCTTGATGTTGATGATAATCATGATTTAATTGCTACGACTCGAGTGAATTATCAAAATCTGGGAACTTTTAGTTGGAAAACAACTCGTTATCGAACTTATACTAGATTATATGTGCCAGAAGGTAGTGAATTAATTTCCGTTAAAGTTGGGAATACAGAAGTGAACTTGGATGAAGATGTTGACACTTATCAGGAGTTCGGCAAAACTGCTTATGGTTTGTTTTTTCAAGTTGAACCGCAAACTTCGCGTGTGGTTAGTTGGCAATACAAATTACCCGCTCGGATCAAAAAGTATGTTGACGATGGTGAGTATAATTTAATGGTGCAAAAACAAGCTGGTATTCCTAAGTTGAATTTACAGTTGGATTTAACATTCGACAAAAAGATTAGTTGGTTAAAAGATAATTTGGATAATATCGGTAGAAATTTGAAACATGTCGAGGTTATCACCACTGATCAGATTTATACGGTTTGGTTGGAGTAAGTTTTAAGATTATAAATTAAAGATCATTAGGTCTTTTTTTGTTGCAAAAACAATGAATTTGTTGCGTAATTGGTGGATAAAGTGATGTTTTGGTTAAGTTGGGTTTATGTGGTAAAATACTTTAAGTAAGTATTAAGTTTTAAGTATTAAGTTTCCATGAGTTACGTCCCACTCCACGTTCACAGCCATTACAGTTTGCTGGACGGGTTAACTAAAATTGATGATTTAGTAAATAAAGCAAAAGAAGAAGGTTTGCCTGCTTTGGCTTTGACCGATCATGGGGTAATGCATGGCGCGATTGAATTTTATCAGAAATGCAAAAAGGCCGGAGTTAAACCAATTGTTGGAGTTGAAGCTTATATTACAAGTGACCGAAAAAAGAAAGAGGTAGGAAGTGAAGAGCGATTTCATTTAGTATTATTAGCTAAAGATTTTGAAGGCTACAAAAATTTAATTAAACTAACAACCTTCGCTCATTTGGAAGGTTTTTATTATAAGCCCAGGATTGATTGGGAAATTTTAAGGAAATATAGTAAAGGTTTAATCGGATTGTCTGCTTGTTTGGCTGGAGAAGTTCCAAAGGCGATTACTCGTGGATTGGATGATGAAAAAATTGAAGAAATTATAAAAAAATATCAGGACGTTTTTGGCCCAGATGATTTTTATTTAGAAGTGCAACACCATCCTAACATTCCAGAACAAAAAATTGTAAACAATAAATTGTACGAGTTGGGAAAAAGGTTAAATATAAATCTAGTGGCCACGAACGATAGTCATTATTTAAATAGTGAAGACGCAGAAGCTCATGATATTCTGATTTGTTTGCAAACCAAGAAAAGGTTGAGCGATACGGACCGAATGTCTTATTTAGGAGAAGATTTTTCTTTGTATACTTCAGATCAGATGTTTGATAATTTTCGTAGCAATCCGCAAGTTGTAGAAAATACTTTGAAAGTAGCAGAAAAATGTAATTTAGAAATTCCTTTGGGTGATATTCAATTGCCGTACTACGAAGTGCCTGAAGGAAAAACGGATTTTGAGTATTTAAAAGACCTTTGTTATGACAAAATTTCCAAGCGTTACTATTTTGATCCCAAAAAAGAGAAGTTGACGGAAAAAGAACAAAAGGTAATTGATCGTTTGGAATATGAATTAGGCGTTATTCAACGCGCTGGTTATCCCTCATATTTTTTGATCGTACAGGATTTTACTAATTGGTCTAGAAGTAAAGGGATTGTGGTTGGGCCGGGAAGGGGATCGGCTGCAGGGAGTGTAGTTTCATATTTGCTGGGAGTAACAAATATCGAACCACTAAAATATGACTTATTGTTTGAAAGATTTTTGAATCCAGATCGAATTTCTATGCCTGATATTGATATTGACTTTGCTGATGAGCGTCGAGATGAAGTTCTTCATTATGTAGAAGAAAAGTATGGCCATGATCACGTGGCCCAAATTATTACATTTGGAACAATGGCTGCTCGGGCAGCAGTAAAAGATGTGGGGCGGGTTTTGGATATGCCTTATGCCTTTTGTGATCAGATTTCGAAATTAATTCCCATGGGAATGAAACTGGATGATGTGATTAGTAAAGTTGCAGAGGTCAAGGATATGTATGAAACTAGTGATGACGCTAAACGCTTACTTGATTTTGCCAGAAAACTTGAAGGTGTAGCACGACATGCCTCCACTCATGCTTGTGGTGTAGTTATTACTCGAGAGGCAATGACCGAATATTGTCCTTGTCAGTTGGCTCGGGATCGGGAAGACGTAATTATTACCCAGTATTCTTTGCACCCCGTCGAAGATTTAGGTTTACTGAAAATGGATTTTTTGGGATTGAAAAATTTAACTATCATTGAGAGAGCTTGTGATATTATTGACAAAATTCATGGTAAAAAAATTGACATCGATGAAATTCCTTTGAATAACAAAAAGGCTTATAAATTATTTCAGAATGGCCGAACTACTGGAGTGTTCCAATTTGAGTCTAGTGGTATGAAACGTTATTTGAAACAATTAAGACCTTCTGAATTTGAGGATTTGATTGCCATGGTTGCTTTGTACCGACCTGGACCGTTAAATTCCGGTATGGTTGATGAATTTATTGCTAGAAAGCATGGAGAAACTGAAATAACCTATTTGCATCCTATTATGAGGGAGTCTCTGAAAAACACCTATGGAGTTATCGTTTATCAGGAGCAGGTCATGCAACTGTCCAAGGACATGGCTGGATTTACTGGGGGGCAGGCGGATACTTTGAGAAAAGCTATGGGTAAAAAAATCGCAGATTTGATGGAAAAAATGAAAAAAGAATTTTTGGAAGGTTGTCAAAACAATAAAATACCAGTTGATGTAGCAAAACAAACTTTTGAGAGCATGGAAAAGTTTGCTGAATATGGTTTTAATAAATCACATGCTGCTTGCTATGCTTTGATCGCTTACCAAACTGCATATCTAAAAGCTAATTATCCAGCTGAGTTCATGGCTTCTTTGTTAACTTCAGATCAAAATAACATGGATAGAATTACTATTGAAATTGATGAATGTAAACAAATGGGGTTGGAAATATTACCACCTAGTATTAATGAAAGTTTTTCAAAGTTTGCAGTAGTGGCTGAATCTTTGAAAGAAAAAAATCCTAGGATTCGTTTTGGTATGAGTGCTATCCGAAATGTGGGGGATGGTGTGGCCAGTGCCATAATTCATGAAAGAAAAACTGATGGCAACTTTACAACTATTGAAGATTTTTTATCTCGAGTTGGTACCAAGGCGCTTAATAAGAAATCATTAGAGGGATTGATGAAAAGTGGCGCTTTGGACTTGTTTGCCAGTCGATCCAGTTTGTTGGAAAATGTGGATAAGCTTTTGTTGTATATGAAGGAAGTTGAATTAGCAAAGTCAGCTAAACAGGTGAATATTTTTAGTTTAAGTAATGGCGGGGAAAATGTTTTGCCAGATTTGGTTTTGCGTGATGCGCCGGATTTTGGTGATCAGCAAATATTAGCTTGGGAAAAGGAATTCCTTGGTTTATATGTGTCTGAGCACCCTTTTTCTGATTACGAAAAGAAATTCAAGAGCTTGATTTATCCCATTGCTGAGGTAAAGCAAATGCGAGGTGAAAAAATAACTGTCCGCACAGGTGGTGTGGCAACAATTATCAAGAAAATTATTACCAAAAAAGGTGACCCGATGTTGTTTGTAACAATTGAAGATTCGTTGGGGTCAATTGAAACATTAATCTTTCCTAGACTATATAGATCAATGGAAAAACAAGACATTTGGCAGGAGGGAAATATTTTGGTGATCGAGGGCACTTTATCGGACAAGGATGGGGATAATAAAATATTAAGCAGTAAAGTTTGGTCAATTAACCAACAAACTGAAAGGTTAGTTATTAGTGATTTAGAAAATCAGCCAACCAATGACGAAAAGTTAAAACGTTTGGGGCAGAAACAGGTCATTGTTAAATATCCAGTAGGTGCAACCAAGGATTTCGCTAGTCAAATAAAAATGTTATTCATTGCTATCCCAGGTAAACATCAGGTAATATTAAAAATTGATGAAAAGTTAATAAAAACTAACTTTTTGATAGATCTTAGTGACGAAAGTCGGGTAAAATTAGAGAGTCTCTTGGGTAAGGAAGCAGTCTTACAGGGATAATTATTTTGACTTAAATACGATTAACTAGTAAAATGAATTTACAGATAAGGCATACAGTACTATCAAAATATATAAAGTAGATTAATAGTGAAAATAAGGGCGAGTATTCGAGCCCGGCTCCGCGCCAGCGGCCCTAATGGGGTGGGTGGGCGGGATAAATTATATGTATATAAAAAAACATTCACGTGTAACGGAGGGTTATAAAAAAATGATTTTTGGTTTAGTCGCAGCAACTGTAGTTTTGGTTGTTTTTATTTTGTATTTTTCGGCCAGTCGGGCAGTAGTTAAGGTTGTTCCAATAGCTACTCAAGTTGAAACAGACTTTGTGTACGATGTGATTACTGATGGCGGGCAAGCTTCAGATCAAATCTTGCAAGGAGTTTTGCATGAAACAGAAGTAGAGGGTATTGGCACAGGTGAAGCTACGGGTTCTGAAATTTTGGAGGGTGATACTATCGGGCAAGTTGTTTTGATTAATAATAGAGATGAAGCGCAAACTTTAGTTAAAACTACTCGGCTACTAACACAAGATGGAATTTTACTTCATTTGAGTGATCGAGCAGAAATTCCAGCTAAAGGTGAATTAGTTGCGGATGTATATGCCGATGACCCAAATTCTTTTACTGAGATTCAACCCACAACGTTTACAATTCCTGGATTGTGGGAAGGTCTGCAAAGTCAGGTTTATGCTGAGAATAAAAAAGTTATTTCAACATCAGGCGAGACTATTAAAGTTGTTAAGTCAATTGATATAGTTAAAGCAAAAGAAAGTTTAACTGAAACTTTGTATGAAAAAGCAATTAAGGATTTCGAAAGCCAGTTACCAAACAGTAATTATGTAACCTTGGTAGTTTCGAAGCAAGTTATTGAAGAGGCAGTTGATGTAGAAGAGGGCGCTAAACAAGATGAATTTGAAGTTAGTTTGAAAATAACTGCGATTTTGATAGGCTTGGATCAAAATAAAATTATCGAGGTGGCAGGAGATCGATTACAACAGGCTGTGCCAGATGGGCAAGATTTATTAAGTTTAAGTGTTGAAAAACTTAGTTATAAGGTTCAAGATTTTAACGATCAAAATAAAACAGCTAAGATCAGGGTTCATGTTGAGGGTGATTCTGTTATCAAGGCTAATAATGAAATATTTGCCAAGGACAAAATGGTTGGTTTGAGTCCCAAGGGAGTGGAGCTGTATTTGGCCAGCTTTGATGAGGTTGAATCAGTCATTGTTGAGTTGTCACCATTCTGGGTAAAGAAAGTTCCAAAGTTAAAGGATCATGTGAATATCGTTATTGTGAATCCCAATAAGTGATTACTGATTTATACAGATATACTGATAACAAAAAGAGCGCTGTGTGAGCAGCGTTCTTTTGTTTGACATGCATTTTAATAATGTTATACTTAACATAATCATAGACGATTGGTCTGGCTACCAACCAGACGCCCTTGTAGGGTTAAACTCTAATCACGAAATTCTAAGTCCTAAACAATTTTTCAAATTTAAATTCTGAAATAATCAAAATTAAGTTTGAATTTTACGTTTTGACAATTTGAATTTATTTAGAGTCTAGATATTAGAATTTAGGGTTTGATGCTCTTAAAGCATCAACTAAGTTTGTGAGGACAATTTAAGAAATTAAGAGCTCTAGAGTTTGTTTATCTAGAGAACTTGGGTGGAACCGTCCTTCGCCTCTCGACAAGTTCGAGGCTTCGGACGGCGGGCTGATAATTTGGCTTGTCGTTCAGTGGGATCCCAAGGCTAAGAAATCTTAGTCTTTTTTATTTGCTATGAAATTATTAATACAAAGAGTAACTTCAGCTTCAGTTGAAGTCGAGAAAAAAGTTGTTGGTCAAATCAATAACGGGATTTTGGTTTTTCTTGGTGTGGGAAAAGATGATTCAGAAGCGGAAGTGGATTATTTAGTTGAAAAATTAATTAACCTGCGCGTGTTTGCTGAAGATGACCCTTCGACAGGCTCAGGGCAGGTAAAGCATTTTGAAAAATCTTTACTTGAAGTTAACGGTGAAGTTTTGGTTGTTTCGCAGTTCACGTTGTACGGCAGTTGCGAAAAGGGGAGAAGACCTGACTTTTTCAATTCTGCCGGGCCTGAAAAGGCAAAGGAGTTGTATGATCAATTTATCGGTAAATTAAAATCTAAAAATATTAAAACTGAGTCAGGTGAATTCGGAGCCTACATGCAAGTTAAGCTTGTGAATGACGGACCATCTACTTTTCTTTTAGAAAAGTAGATGGAAATTTTAATCATAAAATTCTAAATTCTAAACAATAACTAAAGATAATAAAAAATATGGACAAAGAACAACTTGAAACAATGCGCCACTCTTTAAGTCACGTCATGGCGCAAGCAGTGTTAAAACTTTACCCTAATGCTAAATTAGCTATTGGGCCAGCTATTGATAATGGATTTTATTATGATTTTGATCTTGGAGAAGATTCATTTTCTAAAGCTGATTCAAAAAAAATTGAAAAGGAAATGCGTAAGATCGTTTCCAAAGATCAAAAGTTTGAGCATTTTAATTTATCAATTGAAGAAGCTAAGAAAAAGCTCAAAGATAATCCCTACAAGCTGGAAATGATTAAAGACTTGGCAGCTGAGGGTGAAAAAGAAATAAGCTTTTACAAAAACCTAGACAAAGATGGCAATGAAGTATTTGTAGATATGTGTCGTGGCCCACACGTGGAATCAACGAAAGCTGTTGGTGCTTTTAAACTACATAAAGTGGCCGGTGCTTATTGGAAAGGCGATGAAAAGAACAAAATGCTTCAGCGAATTTACGGTTTAGCCTTTGAAACTAGAGAAGAGATTGAAGATTATTTAAAAATGCTTGAAGAAGCAGAAAAAAGAGATCATCGAGTAATTGGTAAAGATTTATTTTTACTTGATCCTAAAGTTGGTGTTGGTTTACCAATGTGGAAACCTAAAGGCGCACTACTTTGGCGATTGATTGAAGACTTTTGGTATGAAGCGCATTTAGATAATGGCTATGAGTTAGTTAAAAGTCCTCATATTGGATCAAGGGAGTTATGGGAAACTTCTGGACATTGGAATTTTTATAATGATTCAATGTTCCCAGTGCTCGAAGTTAGTAAAACGTTGCAAGAATATCAAGAGGGCAAAGCAGTTGATCGGCCAAAAGAAGAATATTTACTTAAACCAATGAATTGCCCGTTCGCTATGCAGGTTTACAATGCAGATAAATGGTCATATCGCGATTTGCCATTGCGCTGGGCAGAGTGTGGCACAGTTTACCGTTATGAAAAATCAGGTGAACTATCAGGGCTGACTCGAGTTCGTGGTTTTACTCAGGATGATGCGCATATTATTTGTACTGAAGAACAAGTTGAAGCGGAGTTGGTTCGCGTAGCAAACTTTGTTAAATTTATATTTGATTCATTTGGTTTTAAGGATTATAAAATATATTTATCAGTTAGTGATCCAAAAAATCCAGATAAATATGTGGGTAATCCCAAAGATTGGAAAATGGGTGAAAAGGTTTTAGAAAAAGTAGCTAAAGGTCTTGGTATTGAATATGAGATTGAAGAAGGGGAAGCTGCATTTTACGGACCGAAATTAGATTACAAAGTAAAAGATGTTCTGGGCCGTGAGTGGCAATGTTCAACCATTCAATTTGATTTCAATCTGCCTGAAAGATTTGATATGACTTATACTAATTCCAAGGGAGAAGAGGATCGGCCGTTTATGATTCACAGGGCGTTGTTTGGTTCATTTGAACGGTTTATGGGATTATTAATTGAACACTATGCTGGATCATTTCCATTATGGTTGTCACCAGAGCAGGTTCGAGTTTTGCCAGTTTCAGAAAAGTTTAATGATTATGCAGAAGAGGTGGTTGAAGAACTAAAAAGTAAAAAGATCCGAGTTAAAATGGATAGTGATGGAGATTCTTTACCGAAACGAATTAGAAATGGAGAAAAAGCCAAGGTCCCATATTTATTAGTTGTCGGAGAAAAGGAAGTCAAAGACAAAACTGTAGCTGTACGCAAACGGTCAGAGGGGGATTTAGGTGCCAAAAATTTATCTGAAGTTGTTAATCAAATAGTTGAAGAAAATTTGAATAAAAGTTAATAACACAATTTAAAATTAGAAAAGCGAGCCGTATGAGGGCTCGCTTTGTTGTTGTTCATTATTTTGACTCCTTGCGGAATTTTCCTTTCTCGGTTTGACTTTCGTCGTAAAATCGATACATTCGCACGATGAGTAAGAAGAAAATTCTGGCATCGGTCAACTTAGTTGAAATGTTGACTGTCGGTACTGGGTGTTCGTACTCGGGCCTTAAAAAGGTAACCCGAGTCTCTTGATTTTCCTGGTCATTGTTTTCAAAAACAACGTGTGCTTTTGGAAAGTCAAAGCCAGGAATGGGTGAGTGACCTTGTCTAAGAGCATTGTCCCAATGCTCCGACTCTTGCTTGGCAAAGATAAAATGTTTTGGTGTATGGTCACCTCTGAATTCATCACGAACTCTTTCAATAGCTTCTACTGAAAGGTCCGGAAAAAGTTTTATGAGTGGATCAATTGCTTTCAAAATTGTAGCCATCTCATAGTGATTGAGTAATTCACCAGTAACTAGCTTCTTTAGGTATTCTTCAATCATTTGAGGCTCTGCCGCTGGTTGAGGGTTGGACTCAAGTTTTGTTTGAGTGGTTAAGTTTTCAAAGAAGATTACTTGCGTAACGCTGGTTTTCCCACAGTCTTCTTCAGATGGCGATTTCGGCGATCCAAAGGAGACAGTGATCACAGTGTCATCTTTTCTTAGTGACATGATCTGCCTCCTGACTGTTTAGGTTCTTACTACGTAATTGTACCATTATTACATTTTTTTATTTATTTGTCAAGTAGTCTTACAATTTTCCATAAAATAAGGTATAATAGCCTTAGTTAATTTCATGAAACAAGTAAATAAGAAATAAGTAAATTTATGGTCAATAAAAGGCTAGTTGTAATTTTAGTTTTATTAACATTCATGATAAGTACCACAGTTTTTGCTGCCAGTGACCCGTATTTTAGTAAGCAATGGTATTTACAAGAAATAATGGCTCCTGATGCTTGGACAATAACCAATGGTAAATCCTCGGTTATAGTTGCAGTTTTGGATACAGGCGTTGACGTAAATCACCCAGACTTAGCTAATAATATTTGGGTTAATACAGGAGAAATTGCTGGTGATAATATTGATAATGATAGTAACGGTTATAAAGATGATCGTAATGGTTATGATTTTATTAATAATAGAGCTAATCCAGAGCCCAAGATAACTGGAAGTTTTGTGGCTAGTGCTGCTAATCATGGTACCTTTGTTTCAGGTTTGATTTCAGCGGTTCATAACAATAATAAGGGGATAAAGGGAGTGACTGCTAATGTGAAAATAATGCCTTTGGTTGTGTTAAATTCATCTGGTCTGGGAGGATCAAGTGATGTGGCAGATGCAATTGATTATGCGGTTGATAATGGGGCAGATATTATAAATTTAAGTTTTGGTGGCGACGAGCATAGCAGTAAATTAAAAAATGCAATTACGAACGCTTACAAGAATGGAGTTTTGATAGTGGCCGCAGCTGGTAATGCGGCAGAAGGAGAAACTAATGGAATTGATATGTCCAAAAAACCACTATACCCAATTTGCTATGATCAAGAGTTTAAAGAAAATAAAATATTAGGTGTTTTATCCAGCGATAAAAGCAATAAGGTCTCAGCTTTTTCGAATTATGGGAAAGATTGTATAGATATAGCTGCACCAGGCGAAGATATGGTTAGTTTGTTGTATCATGATACAAATTATTCCCAGTTTGATCAGGCTTATGATACCAGTTGGAATGGGACTTCATTTTCGGCAGCATTAGTTTCTGGAGTCGCGGCCTTGATGAAATCAGCTAACAGTAATATATCTCCAAAGCAAATTATTGAAACTGTTATCCAGGAAAGTAATATGTTGTTTTTAAATAATGCTAAATGGAAGGGTAAAGCTGGCTCAGGTGTTTTAAATGCGAAAAAAGCAGTTGAAGCAGCTAACTCTCTTTCCGGTGGACAGTCCACAACTCCCTCAACCCCAAATACACCAGTAGTTTCAACTCCAGCAACTTTCTCAGTTCCAACTAATACTAAAACCGGGCCAGTTACTGGTGGTTCCGAAATTATAGTTTCTACTCAAAAGAGTGGTTATAGTTCAGTAAATTTTTATAATTCATCGTTTGGTAAAAAAGATGAGATTGAACTTATAAAAGGAGATCAATTTACCGGGTTGAATATTCAAGCAATTGATATTGACGGGGGGGGTAAGGAAATAATTGCTGGAACTACAAGAGGCGCTCAACCATTTGTCCGAGTAATAAATCGTTCAGGTGTAATTTTGTCTAGTATTCTAGCTTTTGGTAATGATTTCAAAGGTGGAGTAGAAGTGGCTGCAGGTGACGTAGATGGTGATGGTGAAGTCGAAATAATTGCTGCTCCACAATCAGGATTTAGCCCACTAGTTAGAATATTTAATTTAAAAGGTCAGCTTGAAAAGGAATTTTTCGCTTATAACAAAAGTTACAAAAAGGGAATTAATATTGAAGTTGGTGATGTAGATGGTGATGGTAACTTGGAAATTATTTGTGCACCACATGATGGGATAATGCCTAAGATAAAAATTTTTGATCATCAAGGAAATCTAAAAAAAGAAATTATAGCATATGCGCCACAGTTTATGGGTGGTGTTAATATTTCTGTAGCTGATGTTAATGATGATGGAGTGGCTGATATTGTGACCGGCGCTGGTGCTACTGGCGGTCCACATGTGAAAGTTTTTAAATATAATGGCTCTGTTATTGCTAGCTTTTTTGCTTATAAATCAAGTTTTTCTGGAGGAGTGGAAGTTGAAGCGGGCGACTGGGATAATGATGATGAAGTTGATATTATTACTGCGCCAGGACCAGGTGGCGGGCCACATATTAAAATTTTTACTAACATTGGAGGGTTCAAGGCTGAATTTTTCCCGTTTTCATCTAATTTCACATCTGGTATTAATATAGCTGTAATGTAAAATAAGCTATTTACAATCTAGAGAATTTAGTCTAAACTAATACATTAATACAATAATTTATTCTTTCCCTATGATAGAAGATGTAAAGATTAAGCCTTTAAAAAAATACTGTGACGATCGAGGGTTTTTTACAGAAGTAATCAAGGAGGGGGAAGACACTTTTCATCCTGTTAAACAAACAAGCTACACTGAGACTCATCCTGGAGTAATTAAAGCTTTTCATTGGCACAAAAAACAATGGGATGTCTGGTTTGTTCTAAAGGGCATGGCGCAGGTGGTACTTTATGATTTGCGTTGGGGCTCTCCAACCCGAGGAAAAACTCAAGTGATTTGTGCCGGTGAGGACAATCCATGTTTAATTTCCATTCCACCGGGAGTAGCTCACGGTTATAGAGTTTTAGGTAATCAAAAAGTTGGACTTTTATATCACACAAGTGAGGTCTACAATCCTGCTGAGCCAGATGAAGAAAGAATTCCATTTGATGATCCTCAAATTAGTTTTGATTGGTCCACTCAAAATCGTTAATTATTTCGACTTGTGTCGAAATTGAAAAATAAAAAATAAAAAAATATGGAGAACAAAGAGCAGATTGTATTTGCTCCATACGATCGGATTTTAAAATATGCTCTTCCGCTCGTACCAAAAAGTGTTAAGCCTAACCACCTAACGTTTATTCGGTTAATTTTTTCTCCCATCTTAATTGTTTTATTGGTGGGAGACGAATTTCTGATAGCTATAATTCTATTTGTGATTTTAGCTATCACCGACATGCTAGATGGGACGTTAGCTCGCTTGCGTAATCAGATTACTGATTGGGGAAAAATATGGGATCCGATCGCGGACAAATTATTGATTGGAATTGTAGTAGCAACTTTATTGCTACAGATTAATCTGAATTTAACTATTTTATTGCTAGCCTTTGAGCTGGCTTTTATTTTGGGCGGAGCTTTTAGTCGAATGAAGCAGATAGAAGTGATGGCCAATGTTTGGGGTAAAATCAAAATGAATTTACAGTGTTTTGGTGCTGGCTTTTTGATGTTGGGTTTTATGTTAAATATAGGTTTACTGATTTTCTTGGCTCAGGTTTTACTATACACCAGTATCGGTTTTGCTTCTCTCAGTATGTTGAAAAAAGGAATATAAATTGATATATTGTTAAATTGCTAAACTGTTTAGGAGTATGGAAAAAAAATATTTGGGATTAAAAGATATTAGTGCATATAATATAGCCTTTGATTTATCTAATGATGTTTGGGAAATTGTAGTTAGTTGGGATTATTTTGCTAAAAATACTGTTGGTATGCAATGGGTAAGATCAGTTGATTCTATGTCGGCAAATATTGCAGAGGGTTTTGGGCGATACACAAAGAAGGATAAGATAAAGTTCTATCGATATTGCTTCGGATCTTTGAAAGAATCTCAAGATTGGTTAGAAAAGGCTAATATTAGAAAATTTATTTCAGAAGACCAGTATAAGTACATTGAAGGTAAATTAAGCGGTCTACCTCGGGAAATGAATCATTTGATTAAGTATACAAACGAAAAATTAGAAATATAAATTATTAAATTGTTTAAACAATATAACAATATAACAATATAACAATATAACAATATAACAATATAACAATATGACTAACTGCTTGTTTTGTAAAATTGCTAGCGGAGAAATTCCTTCTCAAAAAATTTATGAGGACGATGATACTTTAGCATTTCTAGATATTAATCCAGTGAATCCTGGACATGTTTTAATAATTCCCAAAGAACATTTTGTTAATATGGCAGAGGCTAGTGGAGAGGCATTACGGAATTTAATTAGCGTAGCGCCAAAAATTGCCAAAGCTGTTTGTGAAGCCCTTGATTATAAGGGTTATAATTTCAGTACAAATAATGGTGGCATAGCCGGGCAGGAAGTGATGCATTTACATTTTCATATTATTCCTCGTAAGAAAGATGATGGTCACCCTAGGTTTATTAGAGGTGGATATGAGGAAGGACAAATGGAGGAAATAGCCTTGAAAATAAATAAAGCATTAAAATAAAAAAAGTATGAAAGATGATGACATTCTAAATGTTTCAGAGGCTGAGTTAAAAAAGTATGAACAGGCTATGAACGATCCTCAGCAACGAGTGAAAATTTTGACTCAAATCAAAAAAGTATTTGAGGGATTTATGTTCTGGAAACAAACAACATCTAAAAAACAACAAGTTGCTGAAGAAGCAGAACAAGATATTGATAAAGCACGCGATTCAATAAAAAATTTATAATATGGAAAATAAAAATAGAATAAATATTTCAGAGTTGGACTTTCCCGATGATAGCAAGATTGAAAACCTCAATAAGGGAATGAAACCTGATTTGCCAGAAGGTAAAAAAGGAAAGTTAAAACCCGCTGAGGGCGAAGTGGAAACTTATAAAGGAATCCCTTTCGCTCCGCACAAAAAAGTGATAGTTACCGAAACACTATATGACATTATAATTGAAGAAGTTTGGGCGGAAAAAATAAAAAAACAAACTGAAATTGTCCGAGAACGGGTAAAAACCGTTCCTATTGTTGAAATTACTGACGTTCCAGCAGGTGGAGAGGCTGAATACGAACAACTTTACGACGATAAAGGTGAGCCGATTCCAGATAAAGAATTGCCAACACCAAGAGTCAAAAGAACTGAACATGAATTCTCATCTCGTGAAGAGGCAGAAGCCTATGCTTCTGAAAAAGAAGCTGAAAGATTACTTGAAATTACCAAAGAAATGGCTGGTGTTGCTAGAGAAGACCAAAAAGGTTTTATGGGTTATTTACGCAATAAAGGTCATCATTTAACAAAAAATGTTAGAGCTGGATTGGCTGCTTTAATGTTGTTAGTCCCAGTTGGTTCTATGGCCAAGGAGTATTCACAAACTAATGATCAACAAAAACAGGAACAAAGCTTGACTCAAGATGAATTGGAGCTTATTCAAAGATATACAGATGAAAGTGGTAATACGATACATGGATTACATCAATATTTGACATCCCCGTATACATCACCAGAAGAAAGATTAAAAATACTTAAAGAGTTAAAAGAGAAATATGGAAAAGGAACTGAAGAGGGTGGAAAAAGCTTGGAATTTTCTATTCCTGTTGGTTTAGATATTGTCGAAACAGAAAAAGAAGTAATACCAGACAGCGAAGCTCCCCCAGATGAAGCTCAGTTTGATATTAAAACTACTTTTGAAGAGTTGGAAGTAAAGACTCAAGAAAAATTACCAGACAGAGTTGAGTTACAAGATGTTGAAAAGTCAATTTTTGAAGGTGGCGGAGTACGCATTAAATCTGATCGTTCACCAAAGTTTGAAGCTAAAGATATGAGTGAACAAGATGTTGAGAAAATTAAACAAGCCATTTTAAATAAGGCGTTAACTGTTTTAGCAGAAAACAATGTTGATCCAGCAGAAGCTTCACTTACTTTAGTTGTTAGAGGTTTAGTAAGTCCCGAGGGGAATGCAAAGAAAAATAAAAATTTAAAAGATGCTAGAGGAAAGGGGGCGACTCAAATTGCAGAAAGCCAGCTGGATAAAATTAAGGCTGAGTTAGGAGTTGAAGATATTACAGTTGAATATGATACTGAAAATGGTGACGAGTTTGCTCGTCAAGTAAATGAGCAAAGAGAGCAGATTAAAGATATTTTTGGTATCGAATTAGAAAGTGAGTTAGTTAAATTTTTCAAAGCATATAATCGTGGGCAACTTGATTTAAGTAAATATTCTGGAGAACAAGTGTCATTTCTGCAATCTGTTATGGATGAAGGTCGGGGAGCGGAAGTAGAAGTTTTCGTAAGTGGCACGGGGCGTTCGATTGAACCAAAAGTAGTAGAGGGCGAAACAGTTGAAAAAACAATGAAGGTTCCAGTACCAAAAATTGAAGTGATTGAAACAGGAAAAGGTGGAGGTGAAGATTTTACAAAAAAAGAAACAGAAGTTGACGTTAAATGGAAGAAGGTTAAAATAAATTTACCTCCAACTCAAGAAAAAGAAGTTACTCCAGATTCAAGACAAGATCCAGCTATCTTGGTTGAACATCATGGTGTGCAAGATCCGCAGATTCATTTTGAGCGACCAGCGAAAATTAAAAAAGGAAAAAGGGTAGTTCGTTATGATGAGAAAAGAGAGGTTGATGTTGACACGAAAGAAGGTGAAGAGGTTGATATAAAAAGACGGGTTAGGCGAATCAGAAAAGACGTTCCACCACCACCGCCACCACCAGGCAAATTGGCGGAGACAGCTCGTGGTACTCTGACTGATCCGCGACAGGCAACAAAAAGAAAAACATTATCCAGTGAAAATATTGGTAAGGGCGCACGTGGTGTGCGAGGGGAAAATGTTCGTAAACCTAAAAAAGAAGATGTGCGTGGTCAGACCGGTCGTCAAGAAAAAACAGACATTCACGGTGACGCAGTTGATTTACCACGAGAAGCATTTATCAGTAAACGAACTGTGACTGGTAAGAAACGCGAACGTAACCTCAAAAAGAAAGAATGGCAAGCACCACGTCGGAAGAGACGAAAGTCTGTGCGGGCGGAGAAAGAGAAAGAGTTAGATTCGTAATATTCGCGTAGATATGTTTAACCCGGAAACACAACAATTAACAGAAAAATCTCTCCACGCCAACTTCACCGAAGTTCAACAAGTTTATTTTGAGAAACTAATGTCCGAGTTGGAAGTAATTTCTGGTGGTTTGGGTTTTGCTGAGCTGAAAAAGAAAGCTGAGGGGGGAAGCAAGGAGGCGCTTCAAGTAATGCGCGACTATATCACCAAAAAAGAGCAGATTGTTGAGTTAATAGAAACAAAAAAAATTGAAATGGATATTGATATAGAAAAGGAAGCATTTGCTGAGTATATGGAAGAGGTGGTGACTGATCCGGAAAATGCAAGGTTTAACATGGACGTTGAAATTCCTGATAAGCTTAGAAGTGGTGAAAAAATTTGGGGTGAATATCATGTTGATGAATTGTTAACCAAATTCGCACATCAGCAACGAGGTTTAACATTTGAACAAGCTGGTGAACTTCGTGATTCGTTGCTTCGACGGATTTATGTTGAGAAGGCCTTAGTCCCAGGCTATTTAAAAATTTCTTATGTTGGCTATACTGGTTTTGAAACCGCAGTTGTCAAGGCAGTGATGAAAAAAGCCAAAAAATTTTTTAATAAAATTATGTTGGATTTATTGCCTAAGTATGGTTTTGATAAAAAAGATGGCTATCAAACTTGGGAGATTGTTGGGGAAATGAGTGAAGGCATATTGAAAGAAACAATGATTCCTGAGATTGAAAAACTAATTCCAATTGAGGAAGCCAGGTTGAGAGAAGCAGGTTTTGATAAATTTAGTGAAGACGAATGGCGGAATTGGATTGAAAAGCGATCAATGTGAAATAAATAATAAAATTTTGTAATTTATTGAAAATACTTTGTGAAAATAAGGCGAGGAATCCCGACTACATCGGGATGACGAGTCAGGCCGCGCGCAGCGCCTCCTAATGGGGAGGGAGGGTAGCTTGCCCGGCGAATGCCGGGGGATGAATAGAGTTTGCAATTCAAAAAAGAATAAGGTAAAGTAATGGCAGATAGTCTTAAATAGAGATAAATATGAAAATGCTAGTCACTGGGGGGGCAGGTTTTATTGGAGCGAATTTTGTTCGCTATGTTTTGAATAAATACCCACAATACTCAGTGGTTAATTTAGATAAGCTAACTTACGCTGGTAATTTAGAAAATTTAAAAGATTGCGAAGATCACCCAAATTATAAGTTTGTTAAGGGTGATATTTTAAATTCTGAATTGGTTGAGCATTTGGTTGACCAGGGAATTGATATTATCGTTCACTTTGCAGCAGAATCGCATGTAGATCGCTCAGTTTTAGATCCTCTATCTTTTGTGAAAACTAATGTTTTGGGCACACATTCATTATTGGAAGCTGCTCGAAAAAATAATACCCGTTTTCACCATATTTCAACTGATGAAGTTTACGGCTCACTAAGTCTAGAAGATACTCATAAGGCATTTCATGAAGAAACTCCCTATGATCCGAAAAGTCCTTATTCTTCTTCCAAGGCCGCTTCAGACCATTTAGTTCGCGCTTATTTTCATACTTACGGTTTACCTGTTACTATTTCTAATTGTTCCAATAATTACGGACCACTGCAGTTTCCAGAAAAAGTGATCCCTTTGTTTGTGACCAATTTAATTGAAGGTAAAAAAGTTCCACTTTACGGTGATGGCAAGAATGTTCGTGATTGGATTCATGTTAATGATCATTGTGAAGCTGTTGACCAGATTATTCACCGTGGCCAGCTGGGGCACACTTATTGTGTTGGTGGTAATTGTGAAAAGTCCAATTTTGATTTAACTATGGGAATTCTTCAATCTATGGGTCATGGCGAAGAAATGATTGAATATGTGCAGGATCGACCAGGTCATGATCGTCGTTACGCGATTCGTTCACATAAAGCTCAGGCTGAGTTAGGATGGCAACCAAAGATTTCATTTGAGGAAGGTATGCGCCAAACTGTTGATTGGTACAAAAATAATACAGATTGGTGGCAAAGAATTAAATCTGGTGAGTATCAGGAATACTATGACCGTTGGTATAATAGGCAGTAAATTCTAAATCCTAATTTCTAAACACGAAACAAATTCAAAATCCAAATAATCAAAACACAAAAGAACGCAAGGGCGTTCTTTTTGTTGACATAAGTATAATAATTCGTTAAGATAATACGAAGTCGTTGTAAATTGACAAGTTGTCCAGAGTCGGGAGAGCCGACAGGAGATGAAAAATGGGAAAGGTAGCTCAAAGACTAGAGCAAAAACGAGAAAAGCTTAATCAAAGGTTAGCGCATCTTGGTGTGCCTTTTGTATTGCCTAGAGTTGGTAATTACAAAGAAGGTGAGTTAGAAATCGAGGATATTTTAACTGTTTTTCATCGTCGTGATTTTGTCGTTACCGTTGAATTTTTAGTTAGAAAACCTTTTTCTGGTGAGAAAGTTGCATACGTGGCCAATTTTAATGCTAATTATTCGCATATTGCAAAATCTGGTCATGTTTTAATTCCAGTGGTTAATGGAGATAGCTTTTTGATGATAAATAGTTATTCACCGTTTGTAGGTAAAATGGCCATAGTCTTTCCCCGTAGTTTTATTCCCGCGGATATTGAAATAAGTTGTATGGAAGATGTGTCTAAAGCTGTTTGGGCGAGAAAGTGTGATTTGCTTTCACAAAAATTTGATTGTCAAACAGAGTTTCTTGATTTGAGAACAGAAGTGACTGAAAATCATACAGTTAGTGGGAATGTTTTAACTTACTCATTAGTAAAAGTGCAGTTAGATGAAGCAAAATTCTTAAATGAGTACACAGGCGCTTTAAGGGTTTTTAGGCTGATTGATAAGCAAAGATTTATTCAGTTGATTCAACAAGGTAAAATTCATGATCAGCATTCTTTAACTGCCTGGGCCGTGTATCAAGCTAGCACGGGTAATTGTATAAGTTAAAAACATGAAATTATTTTGGTTGGGGAGAGCCCGACATGGTTGTTAAAGTTTGCACGGAAGGATTTGAGTCCTGGTGCAGACCCCGATAACAAGGTGTTATTATGGGGTCAGAATTACGAAGGCTTCTCACGTCTCTTGGCGCTGAGGACAAAGCAGGCTGGAAATGTAGGGTTGATGGTGAAGAAGTTGAGGCGAGCGTAGTAGAGCTTGAACACAAGAGGTTTGGCCTCTTGAGATGGGGCAATACTGCGGCAGGTTACGATTCCTGGGGTTTTCAAGAACTTGGTGGAGGCGGATCAGTATTAGTTCCCTTTGTGAAAACTGGGGCTGGTGAGCTTCTCATTGGAGTGGTTGAGCAGCTTCGGCCATTCCAATCTGAATCGCCGATATTAAATCTGCCACGTGGCTTTCTCGAGCTTGGTCTAAGCCATTTTGAATCGGCTGTGGCCGAGCTTCATGAAGAATTTGCTGTGGTTGAGGGAGAGAGAGTTTTTGCTCCACCTGGTGAGCCGGGTAATCCCAATTCTACCTTTTTCGTTACACTTGGTGAAGAAAATGGCGTCAAATACTATGGCGTTCAATTCTTCGAAGATGAAATAGCGGAAGTGGGCGGGAAATATGTACTCAATCTTGATGTAGTCAAGGCGACCAGCGCAGCAGCAGAAAAGATCACAGGATCACAATTTGTTCCGTGGCAAGTTGCTGCAACAGTCGGTGATCAGTTCACCAATTCTGGCGCAGTCCGTTTGATGGCAAAGATCGTCAAGGGATTGCAGTTCTAAATTAAATACAACCGGTGGGACATTCCACCGGTTTTTTTGTTAATAACTCAATTTGACTTTTAGGTCCTATTTGATAAGATAGTCATAGTTTATTCTTAGCTTAAATTAGATATGAAAGTACTTATTGTTGGTTCCAAGGGAATGCTTGGTCAAGAATTGGCAAAATCATTTGCCAAATTTGATCTCACTTTGTGGGATAAGGAGGAAATCGATATTACTAATGCAGAACAAGTTAAAAAGATGATTAAGGACTTGTCACCTGATTTAGTTATTAATGCTGCGGCTTATAACGCAGTTGATGACATTGAAGAAAATTACGATCTTGCTCAAAAAGTAAATGTTGATGGACCAATTAACTTGGCTAAAACAGCTGGTGAAGAAGGCGCTGTTTTTGTACATTATAGTACAGACTATGTGTTTGATGGTCAGAAGCAAGATGGTTATTTTGAACATGATTTACCATCTCCAATTTCTAGATATGGTGAATCGAAATTTTTAGGCGAGGAAGTTTTGGAACACAATCCTGCTGGATTTGTTATTCGATCTTCTCGTCTTTTTGGTTTACCTGCAAAGTCTGATGGTGGAAAAAAGAGTTTTATTGAATTAATGTTGAAATTAGCAGATGAAAAAGATGAACTAGAAATTGTAGATGAGGAAGTAAGTAATCCAACCTATGTGGTTGATTTGGCAGAAGCTACCAAGGATCTGACAACGGGTAATTATCATCCTGGGATTTATCACATTACTAATGAAGGTGGTTGCACGTGGTGTGAGTTTGCTATAGAAATTTTTTCTCAGGCCAAGAAAACAGTAAAAGTAAAACCTGTTCCGAGTAGTCGATTTCCTCGACCAGCTAAACGGCCAGCACATTCTTCTCTGCAAAACACAAAATTCCCTCGTATGCGCCATTGGAAAAAGGCATTAAAAGATTTTTTACGTGAATTGGAGCAGGTAAATCCAGTTTTTGTTAATGTTTCAACTTCTAATCAAGGCGGACAGGAGGAAGTTGATAATTTGCCTGTGGTTGAACCAGTTGTTAATGAAAAGCCAGTTGAGCCTGCTGTGAAACCGGAAATTCCTCTAGTTAAGCCAAAGACAGTTGTTGCCCCAGAAATTAATTTGGCAGATCTTAAGTCAAAAGTTGAACAAATTGAGGTTAGTGGGAATTTGCCGGAAGAAAAAACAAAGGAGCAACATCAGGAAGTGAAAATTTCAATTAAAGAAGAAAAACCACAAGTAAATATTAATTTAAAACAACCAGAAAAAAATATGAAAGGTATAATTTTATCAGGAGGCAAGGGGAGTAGACTTTACCCACTAACCAAAATTACCAGTAAACAATTGTTGCCAGTTTTTGATAAACCTATGATTTTGTATCCTATGGAAACTTTAGTCAAGGCAGGAATTACTGACATTTTAGTTATTGTTGCTCCTGAGTACGCTGGCCAATATTTACAGCTGTTAGGATCTGGAAAAGAGTGGGGCGTGAAAATAACCTATGAAATTCAGGACGCGCCCAAAGGATTGCCAGAAGCATTTGTTATCGGCGAAAAATTTATTGGTGAAGATAATGTGACGTTGATTTTGGGTGATAACCTGTTTTTTGATCATGATTTCACAGAAGACATAATTTCATTTAAAAATGGAGGTAGAATCTTTGCGGTAGAAGTGCCAGACCCAGAACGTTTTGGGGTTGTTGAATTTAATAGTGATATGAGCGTTGTTTCCATTGAGGAAAAACCCAAAGAACCCAAGAGTGATTATGCGATTCCAGGAATTTATATATTTGATAGTCGCGTTTGTCATATTGCCAAAGGGATTAAACCAACTTGGCGGCCTGAAACTGATATTACAGAGGTTCACAAAGCTTATTTAGGTATGAATGAACTTGATGTAAGAAAAATTCGTGGTCGTTGGTATGATGCTGGAACTTTTGAATCTTTATTGAAAGCTTCTAATATTGCAGCTACTATGGAATATCAGAAAAAAATGGGGTATAATGAAGGTGTTAAATAGATAATTGCTTATAGTGGTAGGTATTAGGCCTTTACGTTTAAGAATAATAAATACAAAAATAAAAGTAATTTACATTTCTATGCTTAGTATTCCAATTAAACAGACAATTAAATCAGCCTGGAGCGTAGCTTGGACTCACAAGCTTTTATGGCTTTTGGGCTTGTTCATTACCAGTGGCGCCTTTTTCCTTGATTATTTGATAGAGGATTGGACTGAATTAACCACTTTTCGTAATACAGTTTTAGTTAAATTAAATGTGACTCTCAATGACTGGCGAGCTTTTCTAGTTTTGTTTATTACCTTCGTGCTTTTATCATTAATCTTGTTAATTGCAATTTTTGCTAAAACTAGTTTAGTTGCTGCTTTGGGTAAATTGAAATCTGGTGATAAACTAAAGATTGGTGAATTGCTGAAAATTGGTTGGCAAAATTTTGGTAAGGTGGTTCTGTTTGAATTAATTTTTGGTGTAATCAATTTAATTTTATTTGCTTTAGTAGTCCTTTTTATACCTAGTGGCGGGTTAATGGCTTTGTTTGTGATTTTATTGATTTTGTATAATGTTTGGTTGTTCTTGTTTCGACATTATGTTTATTGTTATGCAGTAATAGAAGGGAAAAGCGCTATAAACTCAATCGTTGCTGGATGGAAGTTATACATTGCTAATTATATTGACTTAACGGTAATAAAAATCACTGAAGTAGGTTTGTGGGTGGTGGCAAGCTTTGTGTTAATTCTTTCTTTAATACTTATTGCATTGCCATTTATATTGCTAGGGGTGATAGGAATGTTGGCTGTTGGCCAGATGGCCTTGATGGTGGTGACTTGGCTTGGTTACATAGTTTTAGGAACAGCATTCTTGTTAATTAAGGGTGGTATACAAGTTTTCTTCCTGAGTTATTTAACAAATGCCTATTGGAAATTCAAATAGTTGCTTATAATAAAAAAGTAGGGCCTAATTAATTGGCCCTACTTTTTTTTGAGGTTTTATTTTTCCAAAGCTAAACTCCAAAGTTGATTATTCGCAATATAATATAAAAGTTGTTGATTTGAGTTTACAGCTAAATCCTGAACTTGCTTAATTGGTAAATTTATCGTTTGATTACCGTTACGGTCATCTAATTCAATTATTTCAACTGTTTGATCTTTGAGCATGAAAACGTAGTTGCCTAATGAATGCCATTTAGCATTTTGTAATCCTTGGCTGTAGCGAGTAATAGTTACTTCCTCCAAATTGTCTTGATTTAAATCAAGGTAGGATAATTCTTGGGATGTTTGCAAGAGAAGAAGTCCTTTTGAACTTAGGAAATCATGAGAAATAATTCCGTCTTTGTGAAAAGCAATTTGATCAAGTGAACGGTTCGCTAAATATATAGTTTGATCGGTTTCTTCAAATAATGCGAGCTTGTCTTTAAAAATATTAATGAAGTGGTAGTTAGGATTATTCAACTCAATGATTTTTCGTAAATCAATTGTTGTGTCTGTGTTTAACGGATATTTAGTCAAAAGATACTTTGTGTTGAGTTTTTCGATTGTGAACACTTCAGAATCATTAATATAATAGTCAAGCAAAGTTGCCTGGGTTGGTAAAGTAAATATTTTCGTTGTAGCTTGTGTTAAATAATTTGTCTCATATAAATTACTACCTGTTTGATGGTAAAGTATATTGTAGTTATTTGCATCCCATTGAAAATTTTTCGCAGTTGCCTGTACTGGAAGGTTTTTCCAGGGAGCACCAGTAGATAGGGCAGTGACCGAGCTGTCTGTTGTCAATAAGAAATATGATCCAAAAGGTGACCAGTCAATTTTATGTTTGGTAGTTGGTGTTTGACTTACATGAACTAACTTTTTCTTGTTATTTTTCAAATTATATAAATAAATATGCTCTTGATTAAACTCATTAACAATCAAGGCTAAAAAGTTATTATCTGGGGAAAAGCTCCAAGTGTTTATATTATTACCATTAATAGATTGTGGTTCAGCCTGATAAAATAAAATTATATCTTCAGCAAAGGTTGTTTCTTGAGTGTTTATAGTTAATTTTTTTTGCCAGGGATAATGTTCTGGCTTGTTAATTTTCACATCATAATCACCTGGTAAGACGTTGTTTAGTCTGGCTGGTGTTTTGCTTTTGGCTTTTTCGTCGTTTAGTAAAACCTCGGCATTTGTTGGGGCCGTTTCTAAAACCAAAGCTCCAGTTCGTTGCAGTTGACCTTTTTTTAAATCATAACGAAACCCAGTTGTGTATAAAAGGAGTATGGGGGTACAAACGATAAATGCTATAATAAAGATGAATGAAATTGTTCTTCTAAGTCTAATGTCCATAGTGCTTGTGAAAGTAATTTTGTAAGAGTTTGATAAAGTGGATTCACTCGTATACTTCGGCATGTAAACCGCCTGTCTGCGGTAGGCAGGGTAGACAAGAGATGACCCAGTGTAACCATTAAAGCAGATTTTCTTTAAGAAGAAAAGGTTTTTTTTTGTATTTTATAAAATAATGGCTAAATTTAGTGAAATATGTTGACTTTTTATCTCACTTATGCTATAGTAAATTAGAAAATTAAAAGAATAATAAAAATAACTTATGAAATCTCAAGATTTACTTCAAGACAACATTATCGAGCTTTTGGGTTTACAAACTCTGCCAGATGAGAGAAAGCAGGCTTTGGTTGATAAAATGACAGAATTGGTACAAAAAAGATTAATCCTTCGTCTAATGGAACAGCTAGCAGACGAAGATGCTAAGAAAATGGCCGAGTTAGAGCAGACTCCAGTAGAGATGATGAATTTTTTATCTGAGAAATTTCCGAATTTAGAAGACATTGTTAATGAAGAAATAATTAAAGTCAAACAAGAAATGTTTGAAGCTACTGAGCAAGTTTAAGACTTGTTTTTTTTATGTCCGAAATAGATAAACAAAAAATTGCTCAAATGCAAGCAGCTTATGACGAATTCGTTTTGCAAATGAGAGATTTAGAAAAACAGGGTAATCATTTAGTTAACCAAGCCTTTAAAAAAGTTGATCATGAAGACATTCAACAAGTTTTAGATGAGGTTAAAAAAATATCAGAGTAATAATTAAATAAAGTATAAACATATGGCATCAACAGCAGAGAGTTCAGCACCAGCACCTGCTCCAAAGGAGAAAGACGTTACCAAGGAATTAGCAATTCAAGCTCGCAACTATTATAACCGAACACAAGTGCCGGATGGTGTTTCTGATGGCAAGCTTTATTATAGTCCAGCAAGAATTAGTGGTGTAAAAGAAGCACTTGAGAAATTAAATAAACTGGCCACTGAAAGTGAGGACATTAAAATCCTTGATAGACACGGCGGTGAGATGATTTCTATTGATGAAGCTATTGTTAGCATTAAAGCTAATTTAAAATTATCCGAAGAGATTCATTTAGAAAAAGGTTATAAAGTCCCTGAAGCTTCTGAAGGCGCTGAGGCTGAAGAGTCAGTAGAAAGTGATGCAGAAAAGGTTGAAAAAAGAAAGGATGAGTTTGTTCAACAGGCCAAGGAAAAATTTGCAAAATTTGTTAAGCTAATGAATAAGTTGGAAAAATTGCCGGAATTTACTGAGGCTGAAGAGTTAAAAGAAAGAGCAAAAAAAGCAATAGATACTTTTGTGGAAAAATTGAACGCTATTTCATCTGGTGGGTCAGCTGAAGATCTTGGTAGCCCAGTAACGGAAATGCAAGCAATCGAACAAGAAGCAAAGAAATTGAACATTGATTTAGAAAAAGGGCAAGTGGTTAGTTGGACCAATGAAAAAGGAGAGAAATTAGCTGGCTTCGTGACTGGATTGGCGAAAAAAGGAAAGGGGATTATGATCCGAATAGGAGACAAAGATCATATTGTCAATCGTCAAGATGTGAAAATAGAATCCGGTAGTTCTGCTGAAATTAAAACTGAAGTTGTAAAAGCTACTAGCTTTGAATCTTTAAAAACCTTGTTACCAGATTATTTAACAGTAGGTAGCAAGATTTATGACAAAAAAGAATTACAAGACATGGTTGATCTTATTGTAAAAAGTAATCCTGCGATTGAAAGTCCATTGGTTCACGCGTTACCAAAAGAAGGTGGCTTTAGAAATAAAGTAATTGAATTGCTTCAACCGCATCTATTGGAAGTTAAAAGAAATAATTATGCTGATAAGTATGCTAAAGTTTCTAAAAAATTTGGTGGAGTGGTTGGTTGGATTCGTCGAGCTACAAATTCAGGGGCATATTTGAAAGACATGGAAGGACTGCAGGAATCTAAGGATACTTATATGGAGGCTAGAGCGGAAACAGTAGCTGCCAAAATGGAAAAATGGACCAGTGAACAAATGGCTTTGTCTGATGCAAAGGCAGAAGCTTTTCAAAAAGAAAAAGGTTGGGGTAGCAAGGTCTATGATCTGTATCGCAATAATAAATATATTAGAAAATTTAATAAAGGCCGACTTTACGTTGGTCTCGGCTTAATGGGTGCAAGTTTAGTAGCGGGAGCCCCAGTTTTAGCAACTGCTGGCGCATTCGGTGGAGCTTATTTTGCAGCTTCAAGAGCTTTTGGTTTTGTTGGTGGTTCAATGGGTTCATATGAATTGATGAATTGGGCAGACAAAAGAAAAGGTACAAAAATCCCTTTATCTCCTGAAATAAAATCAAAACTAAAGGAATACAAAAAACAAATCAAGGGAGTTTTAGCCAACAAAGAAGCTGCTATACAAGAGCAAATGGATGAATATGTTAGAAAAAATGGTTTATCTCGGAGTGAGAAGAGTGAAGATCCAGGATATTTAGCTTTAGCCAATCAATTAAAAGAACGTAAAAGATTAATCCAACAGAAAACAGTAGAGTTGCAAGCTGAACAAGCAATAGAGTTACCAGATGATCAGTTGGAAAAAGTATTGATATATTATCAAACAGTTGTTGTTAGAAATGGAATAAAAATTTCTGAAGATCCAAAATATCAAATGTTACTTAAAGAAAAAGCTCGTCGAATGAAAGGTGTAATTGATGGATTAAAAGCGCAAGATGTGTCTTCAGAAAAAGCCAAGATTGGAGCAGAAGATAGAGAAAGATTGGAAAGGGCAGTTGAGGCTAGAGCGGAACATCTAAGAGAGTTAGCCATTCATCGAACTGACGATTATATTCGAAATGTAATTTTAACTTTTGTCCGACAACAAGAATTAAACAAGGTAAAAGGAACTGCAGCACAAAGGAAAAAAAGTCCTGAGTATAAACGTGCTCAAGCATGTCAAAATGTTTTGGATAAACGTTACAAAAATTTACCACCAGACATACAAGTTGTTTTAGATCAGCTTTCAGCAAAAGGAACAAAG
This sequence comes from Candidatus Falkowbacteria bacterium, assembly GCA_018674305.1. Classification (NCBI taxonomy): domain Bacteria; phylum Candidatus Falkowiibacteriota; species Candidatus Falkowiibacteriota bacterium. The sequence goes on from JABHAL010000013.1 coordinate 102,357, forward strand.
AATCCAGCTGAATATTATCAGCAAATATATACAACTGAGAGTGTTAAGAAGATTATGAAGGTAAGGAAACATGGGTTTGAAGAAGATATTAATCTTTTTTCCATTAACCTTGAGGCTTGGGAAATGAATGATGACTTTAAATCTCATCTTAATGAAGTTTTGTCCAATAATGAATTGATTAAAAAACAAGCGCAAGAAGATGTTCTGAATGATATGGAAACTTTTGTTACCGCTGTGGCAGAAAAAGAAAAAAGGGTTGAGGCAAAGGTCAACGCGTTAGAAGAAATATTGGCTAAAAAACTAAATGCAATTGATGAAAGAGCAGAGAGTGAAGCTTTGCAAAAACAGTGGAGTAATGAAACCCGTAGAACCGTACGAAAAGTTATCGCGGTTGAAATTGGTGCGTTATTTGCTTCAGGTGTAGTTCAGCGTAAATTAATGGGAATGGCCTTTGGTAGTGGAGAAGCCGCTGCCGGCGAGGTCTCCGATACAAGAGCAAGTGGTGGGGGTGAAGTAGTTGAACCTACGCCAACCGTGGCAGAGGGTACACCTGGACCAGAGCGAGAGCTTGTCGCTGGAGTGGATTATCCGGGCGAAGCAGTTTTACCAGAAGATGATGCTGGAGTTACCGGCGCTGAAGTTGAAACAGCTGCGGTTAAAGCAGCTGAAGTCGAAACAGCTGTAGTAGAAGAACACCCAGTTCCAGCAGTTGAAGCTGTATTAGACGCGACCTATCCAGAACAAACATTTGAATTTGGTGATGGTGATAGCGTTAGTCGTATTATGGACATAGAAACAATGGATCATGGTCAGGAGATGTTTCCATCTCAGTGGGAAGAAGCTTTGGAAAGTGCGGGTGGCAATGAAACAGTAGCCAAAGAATCTTTTAATGAGTTTATTCATGACTGGAAAATGGGACAATTAAAAGGACTTGGTTACGATTGGGTGAAATTCGATGGTCAATATCATTATGGTTATCCATTTACACCACATGCTGGAGCAGAATTATCTTTTGTTCAGGATCCAGAAGCTATGGGTGGCTGGAAAATTGAAATGGCAGATCATCATTTAACTGAACATGACCAATTAAGATTTCGGGATTTGCCAGCTGAAGCTTGGCAAAATGGTTCAGTTAAAACCGTTTTAGGTGAAACCATTGAAGCACCAAAGGACTTAGAAGTGGCAGCAGTTGAAAAGTCAGTTGAGTTGCCAGTAGCCGAAGCTTCAGAACCAGTTTCTGAAGCCCCAATTGAAGAACCTATTGCTGATCCTGATCTTGAACCTGAAGAGGTTCTGGCAGAAGAGTCTATTGTTGAGCCTGAGGAGGTTCCAGCTGAAGAGCTAGCTACGGAAACAGAACAAGCGCCAGCTGAACCAAGGATGGACACAAGTAATCCCGGTGAAGTATATATGGAATCTGATAGCCGTGGATTGAATAGAGCGGAATTAGTTGATAATAATATTTTGCGTGATGATTGGGTTGATCATGCCAGGGGTGCAGGAAATAATCCAGCACTTGCTCAACAAGCTATTGAATCTAGAGCGAGTCGCGTTTTTAATCTTCAGCAAGCTATGGAAAGGGCAGCTGCAAGCGGAGATGCTGAAGCTGTCGCTAAGCTTGGTAGGAACATTGATTTAATTGTAAATCAAACAGAAAATAAGTATGGCCCTGTATTTGAAAGCGGAGTAGGTGAAGTACCGGAGGTTGAAGTTAATGCTGGTGAGGCTGGCGCCGAGTTGGAACAATCTGTTGTCGATGAACCGGCTGAGACTGGAGAACCAGCAGGATTTGAGGGCACTCCAACAGAGCGAGCAGCTGAATTTACAAAGCTTCACCGTAGTGATTATCCGGGCGTTGGAGAAATGCAAAATGAGGGGATCATTCGCAAAGGATATTTGGCCGATTTAGAAGGTTTAGATGAAGATGGTGAAGTTAAGCAGAATCAAGTAGCTAATCATGCTCGAAGAATTGTTCGACTTGAGGATGCTTTAGCTGATGCCAAAGAAGCTGGAGATAATGAAGCGGCCAAGATCTTAGAAGAAAAGATTGATAATAATTACAAAAGAATTCCCGTGAAATATCGAGAAGCATTTGTGCATTATAATAATGAACCAGTAGTTGAAGCACCTGAACCTGCGGTTGGGGATACGGAATTAGTAGGCACTCCATATGATAGAGCTAATGAATATATTAATGATGCCATTCCTCCAACAAATGAAACGATTGCTAATGGTGACGGAGCAGTTTTACGTGACGACTGGATTCAAGAAGCAGTTAAAGTAGCTAAAGATCAGGGGATTACAGATGTTAAGTTAGCTGAAAAATTTGTATCAGATACTTATCGGCAAGCTACAGATATATACGAAATGCAAGGTGCTTTGCATGCTGCTGAGGCGGCAGGTGACACGTCAGCAGTTGAGGAGATTAAAGGTAGATTAGCTTCCAATTTGTCCGCAATGAATAATCAGCTCAGAGACGCAATTTATACTGTAAAATATTAAAATATTTAGTAAAGAAGGCTAAATCAAAGCCTTCTTTATTTTTTGAAAAAAATATGTTAAACTACATCAAGAGTTATATGTAATAATTTTATCTCAAATATGTCAAGTTTTATCATTCAAGGAGGTAACCTGCTAAAAGGTGAAATTACCGTTAGTGGAGCCAAAAATGCAGCTTTGAAAATCATTGCCGCTAGTTTATTATCTGAAGAAAAAATTACAATTAATAATGTCCCAGATATTGAAGAAATTAATCGTCTTCTCGAATTGTGTGAATTTGCTGGTAGTAAGGTTGAACGAAGTAATGGTCAGATTGTAATGCAAACTTCAAAAATTACTCAAACAGATTTAAATCCAGAGTTGGTTAATAAAATAAGAGCTTCAATTCTTTTGATTGGGCCAATTTTATTACGTCAGGGCGAAGTTAGATTACCTCACCCTGGTGGTTGCGCAATTGGGCAACGTCCAATTGATATTTTCATTGATGGATTTCGTAAGTTTGGTGCAGAAGTAAGAGAAAATCAAGATCATTACCATTTTAGAGCTGATAAACTTGTTGGTATGAATTTTGTTTTTCCAAAGATTTCAGTTACTGCTACAGAAGTTTTAATGATGACTGCAACTTTAGCAGAAGGTAAAACGATTTTGAAAAATGCAGCTTGTGAGCCAGAAATTCCGGAGTTAGCGGAATATTTAAATAGTTGTGGTGCAAAAATCAGTGGAGCTGGCACTCATACAATTACGATTGAAGGTGTTGATAAATTAACTGCAGATGTTTACGAGGTTTTGCCTGATCGTGTTGAAGCTGGTAGTTTTGCAATTCTTGGAGCATTGTGTGGTGATCCAATTCGAGTTACAAATTGTCGACCAGATCACTTGGAAGCTTTGTGGGCAATGTTTGATAAAATGGGTGTTGATTATGAGTTAGGAGAAGATTGGGTGGAAGTTTGTAAAACTAAGGATCTTGAAGCAGTTGATATTGTTACACATGAATACCCAGGTTTTATAACAGATCTGCAACAGCCTTTCACAGTTTTATTGACTCAAGCTGAGGGAATGTGTTTGGTTCATGAAACAATTTTTGAAGGACGATTATTTTACACTGATAAATTAAAACAAATGGGTGCTAATATAATTATGTGTGATCCACATCGGGTTATTGTAAGTGGGCCGAGTAAACTGTATGGCAGACATTTGGAAAGTCCGGATTTGCGAGCAGGTTTTGCATTGCTTTTAGCTGGTCTGATGGCAGAAGGGCAGACAGTTATTGATAATATTTACCAAATAGATCGAGGTTACCAAAAAATTGAAGAACGTTTATCAAAATTAGGCGCTAAAATTATTAGAAGTAAATAAAAAAAATTATGGAGACAATCGAAAATAAAAATGTAGGCCAGCTGGATCCAACCGGACGAAGATTGATACAACCAAAAACCAAAACAAAAAAAAGTATTGTAGTTAGCATAGTGATTGTTGTTTTATGTATTTTGTTCTTTTCTGGTGGTTATGTTTTTGGAAAAATTAGTGAAGGTAAAATTAATTTTAAAGTGGACCCTGAATATTATAAAGCAACCAAATTATCCAAATTGTTTGATAATCGTTTAGTTGAACAAGTTTGGACAATATTACAAACTGAATATGTTGACAAGGACACTTTGGAGGAAAAAGAACTTTTTTATAATGCTCTTGAAGGATTTGTTGAGGGAGCTGGAGATCCATATACCGTTTTGTTAGATCCCGAATTGTCGAAAGAATTTGAACAACAAATCGCAGGTGAATTTGAAGGTATTGGCGCGCAAATTGGCATACGAGATGAGATTGTTACTGTTATTGCTCCGCTGTCAGGTACGCCAGCCGATAAAGCTGGTTTACTAGCTGGTGACAAAATTTACGCTGTCGATGGTCAGGAGGTTATGGGAATGAATTTAGACAAGGTAGTTAGATTAATTCGAGGACCAAAGGGGTCACAAGTAACACTTCTCATAGTTAGAGGGAGTGGGGATGCTCAAGATGTTATCATTACCCGTGGTGTAATTGAATTGAAAAGCGTTAAATGGGACTATCGTTCGGATGGTATAATGTACATTGAATTAAGTGCTTTTAATGAAGATACTTTGGAGCTATTCTCTGATTTAGAGGCAGAAGTAGCAAAGGTTAATCCGAAAGGGTTGGTATTGGATATGCGTAATAATCCAGGAGGATTGCTTAACGTGGCCCTAGATATTTCTTCTTACTGGATAGAGAAAGATAAATTGTTGTTAACTGAAAAATTTGGTGATGGCAGAGAAATTCAATACAATGCTGGTAATTCAACTCCATTTGCTAAATATGAAACAGTAGCGTTGATTAATCAAGGTAGTGCTTCAGGATCTGAAATCGTTGCTGGTGTATTGCAAGAATATGAAATTGCCAAAATCTATGGTGAAAAAAGTTATGGCAAGGGATCAGTTCAGTCTGTGAGAAAATTACCAGACGGGTCTTCACTGAAAGTAACAGTCGCCAAATGGTTAACTCCGCTGGGTCGAAGTATTAATGACGAAGGAATCGCACCAGATGTTGAAGTTGAAATTACCAGTGAAGATTATTTGGAAGAAAAAGACCCACAGTTAGATGAGGCCATTAAACAGTTCAAATAGAAATCAATTTAAGAAATTTTACAAATAACAAAAAGGAGGGGACACTCTCCTTTTTGTAAATATAAATTATATGAAAGTAGTTTTATTAAAATCTTTTGAATCTTTGGGAAGAGCTGGGGAAGTTAAAAATGTGTCTGATGGTTATGCTAGTAACTTTTTGTTGCCTAAAAAGATAGCCGTGGCAGCTTCAGATAGTAATGTTGCCAAGTACTCAAAACTGGCAACGCAGCCAGCCGTTAAATCAGCTGGTCGAGGGTCTTCACCAGAAGCCTTAGCCAATAAGCTTCGAGCTATTGTTGTCAATTTTCACGAAAAAGTTGGTGAAGGTGGAACTTTTTTTGCAGGGATAACAAAAGAAAAAATCATTACAGCTGTGCAAGATAAGGGTGTCTCTCTGAAAATTAAACAACTTGAATTAGCGGAACCAATAAAAAAACCGGGTACGTATAAGGTCCCAGTTAATGTTGATTCTGGTTTAAAAAGTGAAATTACCTTGATTGCAAGTGAGAAATAAATAAGGTAAAAGTTAAAAAGTAAAAGTATCTATTAGTAAATCTGTATTTAAAAACTATACTGTAAACTTTTAACTTTGGATTTTTACCTGAATAATATGTCAAAATACATTTTTGTAGTCGGTGGCGTGATGAGTGGAGTGGGGAAGGGCGTTGCCGCAGCTTCAATGGGACGAATATTACAAGGGCATGGCTATCAAGTCTCAGCTATTAAAATTGACCCTTATATTAATGTGGATGCTGGTACCATGAATCCAACTGAACATGGTGAGGTTTTTGTAACTGAGGATGGCGATGAAACTGACCAGGATATTGGTAATTATGAGCGTTTTTTGGGTCGAAATATTTTGTCAGATAATTACATGACCACCGGGCGAGTTTATCAAACAGTAATTGAGCGTGAAAGAAATTTGGAATATGGAGGAAAGTGCGTGGAAGTTGTACCTCACATTCCGGAAGAGATAATTTACCGAATTGAACAGGCAACCAAAAAAAGTGAAGCTGAAATTATGATCGTAGAAGTTGGTGGTACAATTGGTGAATATCAAAATATGTTATTCCTTGAAGCTGCCCGTATGATGAAAATGCACAATTTTCACGATGTAATTTTTGTGCTTGTTTCTTATTTGCCAGTTCCTTCTAAACTTGGAGAAATGAAAACTAAGCCTACTCAATATGCAGTTCGGACTTTGAATTCAGCTGGTATTCAGGCAGATTTTGTTTTGTGCCGTGGAGAAAAACCATTGGATGATATTCGAAAACAAAAAATTGCCATTTCTGGTAATTTGTTCCCTGATCATATTATTTCTGCTCCAGATGTAGAATCAATTTATGATATCCCAATAAATTTTTCAGAAGAAAAAATCGGTCAAAAAATTCTCAAGCAATTTGGATGGGTACCTAAATTGGGGGCTAAGGGTATGGCTGATTGGCAACAGTTTTTGGAGACAGCTAAAGCAGCTACGGAAACTGTTAAAATTGGTATAGTTGGTAAATATTTCAAAACTGGAGACTTTGTATTGAAGGATTCTTATATTTCTGTGATTGAAGCGGTAAAGCATGCTTGTTGGTTTCATGGCAAAAAGCCGGACATTCAATGGATCAACTGTGAGGTTTATGAAAATGATCCAGCAAAGCTAGAAGAATTAAAGCAATACGATGGAGTGATAATTCCTGGCGGATTTGGTAGTCGGGGAATAGAAGGTAAAATTTCTGCTATCCAATATTTAAGAGAAAATAAAATTCCATTTTTTGGTTTATGTTATGGCCTGCAATTAGCTACTATTGAATTTGCTAGAAATGTTTGCCAGATCAAAGACGCTACCTCCACAGAAATTGATCCCGATGGCGAGCATCAAGTTATTCATGTTATGTCGGGGCAAATTAAAAATTTACAAGAAGGTAAATATGGATCAACTATGAGATTGGGGGCATATCCTTGTGTTTTGGACGAAAAATCTATTAGTTATAAGGCGTATAATGAAAAAGAAATTTCTGAACGACATAGGCACCGTTATGAAGTTAATAATGATTATCGTCAGAAATTAGAAGACGGTGGTTTATTGTTCGCCGGGCAGTCACCAGATTGTAATTTGATCGAAATCATTGAAGTACCTGATCATCCTTTCTTTGTCGGTGTACAGTTTCATCCTGAATTTAAATCACGACCAATTCAGGGTCATCCTTTGTTTAATGCTTTTATAGAGGCGTGCCTGGGAAAAGAAGATTCTGATAAATTTGAAGTAGAAAAAAAACATGATGGCAATTTATCAATAACGAATTATTAGTATAGAATGTGGTAAAAAAAGAAAAGACTCTTATGAGTCTTTTTTAGTTTTTTTTCCTGTTTGGTGGTGTAACTTTTTGAATATGTGTATTACCGCTTCGACAACTAGGTTTGCGAAAAGCTGATTTTGGTCTTTGTAAGGTAATAACGTGTCTTATGGCGACAAATTGACTTTTCATGAATTGGACAGTACAACTAACTTTTCCAGCTCCGCGTTTAAGTTTTTGTTCAATTTTAACTTCTGCTGCGAGAATAGCAAGGTTGTCATTCTCAAATGTATGCCAGGTGTCATTACTTTGTGTTATCCAGTAGTTTAGGTTTTTATCCCAACAAATAAAATCAAATCTGTATTTGTCTTTGTACAAAATGTTCACCTCTATTTCAAATAAATATCAATACATTTTTATATATTATAATATTAACAATTTTTTGTCAATTAGAACTTGGTTTTTCTTAATATTGTAGGATTTTTTTAATTTTACTGATAGCTTCTTCTTTGTGCGCTAATATTTTCTCAATGTTGTCGGCCCCGCTGGTCGATGCTTCCAAGAATCCTTGCATGGCTGCTTCAGCAAACCAACCACTATTTAGCCAGTCAAATAGCCACTGCTCGGTGAATTCAGGATTTTCTTGGTTGATGCCTGAACCGATTGTTCGTAGCCAACGACGATTAAATTTTTCTTGAGAACCAATTGGTGGCGCCATTATGATAGGTAAGCCAAGCGCTGTATAAAAACTTAATTCACTAGGCTTGGTCCACAAAATGTCAGTATGTTTAATGATCTGATTAAATTTGCGGAAGTAGTCAGCTTTGTCTGTGCCGTGAATTATTTTAACACCTTTGTTTAGCTCGCTACGTAAACCAAGATTACAAACTTCTTTTTTGAAATAGGTGTTCACATCATTGTGAATACCGGCCACTAACACAACTCGGATCTTCTTTTCTTTGATCTTTTGTTTCAAGCTTTTTACAATATCTATGCCTAAGTTTCTTTGCGCACCAGCTCCGCCAACCGCAAACATTAGGGTTAAGACATGATCACCACGTTTAGGATAATTCTTTTTCCCCAGATGCTTGATAACAGTGTCTTGGTAATTTTTTAAATAAACTTTTTTGGTATCTAAACTATATAGGCGATAACCTAATTCCTTTTTTAGAATAGTTTCTTCTGGTCCACCAACCAGTTCTTCTGGTAGGGGAAACCCAGTTACAAAAATATTTTCAGATCTAACTCCATAAAGACGGAGCCTTTTTTCACAGCGAGGATTTGGTGCTAAGTATTTAATCCTGCTTTTTCTAGGATCAAGTGGTGCCCAGGCGCGACTTAAATCAGTGTCAGTTCCTAAACAATAGATTTCACCTGGGTAATTAAACTCCTCCGCCATATAGGCAATTATGAAAAAAGTAGTGACAATGGGGAGTGGTTTTTTTGCTAAGGTGTCAATTAGATGCTTTCCCCATTTTTTTCTTCGGATCAAAGAATAAATTGACCGTACTTGTAAACTTGGTTTAGATAAGTCTCTTTTTGGGTAAAAGGGTGGTATTTCTTGAAGTTTATCGTAAAGATTCCAAACGTGTTTGCCAATTAAGGGAACTTTTTTGAAACGAGAAATGAATTCATAGCTTTCGCGAGAGTGTTTCCAGGTTTCACGGTCAGATTTTGGAATGCCTCGGTAATTATTGGCGTTGATAATTTCTCCTTTGTGAGCAAGTTTTTTTAATGGCCAGGCAGCGCGCTGGTGGCCATAGCCCATGTCTACAGCAACGACGTAAGCTTTTTGTTTTTTGTTTGGCATAATGCATGTATCATGAATCCTGAATCATGTATCAACCGCTGGAATGGTGTTACATGCTACATGTTTCATGTTGTATTTTGTCTATTATAATTCTATTTTACCATATTTTTGTCAAAGAAAAAAGGCGACTCGGAGAGGAGCGCCTTTATTTTAATTGAAAGAACTATTAAGCTTGACTAAAGCCGAGTGTTACGGCCAGTCGTCTAAGCCAATTTTTGTGTTCAAGTTCTCTGGTTAATTCAAGGTTTTCACTGTCTTTTTCTGCCCCAGCTTCAATCTTTTGTTGGATTGTGTCGTTGGCAAATCCCAGCTTTTCAATGGCCATGTTTAGAAGATTCATGTAAATCTCTGTGAAAACTTCAGGCATCTCAATTCTTATATCACTGAGCTTTTCTTGTGTGATTACCAAGACCTGAACTTTACTGCTTCCGGCCAACACGGTCGCATTTCGCCGAAATGTTTTCTTTGCCACCCCACTTTCGCCGATGATGGCTCCTTTCTCGAACTTGTATACGGTTGCTCCGCCTACCTTAATGACGGCTTCACCGGAGAGAAGGAGGACGAGATCCTTGCCTTCCTCTCCTTCCATCATTATTGTGTCGTCAAGGGAAAAAGTTTTTCTTGTGCACTGTTGCAATAGCCAGATTGCTGTTTTTGGATCAATGTCATCAAATAGTGACAACTGCATTTCAATATAAATTGCTTTGGCAAATTCCTCAGATATTCCATCAATAAAGTCAGAATCCATAGTGACCTCCTTTTTTGTGACGTTAAGTTAACTTACACAGTTATATGTTAGCATATTTTTCTAAAAATGAAAGGGGGTTATCCAGAGTTGTTGTAAATGGTGAAGAGTTTGATTTTTGAAACAAAAACCCTCACTTTTCAGAAAAGTGAGGGTTGGGTATTATTTGTTTGCCAGGTGGTTGGCAATCTGATTGCCGATAACCCTGGCTAATTCCTTCATTGTGTTATGTAAAAGGTAGTCTTGATCACGATCCTCCGTATGCTGGGAATATTCTTTTTCTGAGTTGGCGAAGATGATTTGATTTTGGAAGTCAATTACCCTGAAATCAAGTAGAACTCGAGTTGAGATTGCTTGATCTGGATCAGTGTGTCGATACGTTTTTAGCCGCCCAATAAGAGTATAACAATCTTCTGAATTAGGCATGGAAATTTTCTCAGTTACATTATCGTCGCTTGAAGTAGGGCAATACAGATCAACATCATCTGCGGTTTGGAAACGGCCTATCGCGCCATGACTGAGCAGTTGATTAAGCACAAGACTTTCCATGTCAGTTTTGCGACCGTCAGTGGTTCGGATGTGGACGTAGAAAGTTTTGCCTTTTAACGCGATTAGCGATTCTCGAAAGAGTATTCTGAAAAGTTTAGGAAGGTAGAGCCAGGATAGATAGGTTATAACGGTTGCGCCAATAATACCTGCCATAAGAAGGAAACCAAAAGATTCTGATGCTACATTGGGTTGAACTGATGCTAAATAAATCATGACAAAGAACCTCCTTTGACCAATCCTTCTCTGGTTACTACTCACTCCTGCTTAGCAGTAGGGTAGCGGTCCGGAAAAACAAGCCATTGGTTGAAGTATTCGGCAAATCAAAATGATTAACCGAACTGAAAAGTATAGCATGAAGGTGAATTTTTGTCAATGATTAAACTTAATTTAGGAAAAAAACTTGACAAAATAGAAAAAGTTTGCTATAATAGATGATGAGAGTGAAAAGCCCGCCAATCGAGGGGCTTTTCATTGTTTTAAATAAATAAATTACAAACCTATGAATTTTGAAGGTTTTCCTACAAACCAACCTGTGCCACCGCCACCAACAGCGGAAACTAAACATGAAGAAGAAGTAGCTGAAGAAAGCTATGATGATTTAGGTTTATGTTTAGATGAAGATGAATTCAATAAAGTCGAGTTTTCAACGGAAAATATTGATCAAATGGTTGATTGGGCAGATAAAGAATTGGAAGCATTTGAAGACGCACGTAGTGATTTTGGTATGGGTTTTCACTTGGAGGATGAGTTGGAAAGTATTTTCAGTTTGGTAGCTCAGAAGATGAAGATAAAACTTGATACAAGTGCTTTGTTTGACAGGAGAGTTATAAGACCTTCAGAAGATTATGATGATCATGAAGAAGGTGAGGTGAGTTTTTTTGGTGAAACAATCGGCTATTCCACTGGGCATGATGGTTATGGTTTTAATTTAACTATTGATGGTGGTGAAATCAAAGAGGTGATGAAAAGAGCTTTTAAAAAAATGTTAGCGATGAAAGAATAAAATATTAGAAATAAATAAATATAATTTTATGTCAGAAAAAATGATGGGAGGCTCTTCAGCTCCCGAAAAACTGAAATTTATACCTATAAAATATGAAGGGTGTTTGCCTTCTTTACCAAAGGGAGCTAAAGTTGATGTTGCGGAAAAATTGACACAAGGCTCTTTGGTTACAGATACAGGAAGTTTCTCAGATTTCTTAGAAGTACATAAAGATAAAACAGATTTTACTCAAGAAGACATTGATCAAATTTATAAAGAAAGTATCTTAGCCGGTGCTATTGATCATCATTCTATAGACACTTTTTTTAGTGCCAAAGGCGTTGACGTTAAAAAATGTTCAACCAAAATGGTTTTTGATTATTCTGATGAGGTTACACAGTTGATTAAAGAAAAAGGAATCACCAAAGTGGAAACTCATTTTGATAGTGATCTTGATGCAATTGCTTCTTCTTATTTAGTTAGAAGCTTAATTGAAAATGGAGAAATGCCGGTCATAGCAGAAGACTTGGCTAAGGTTACAAATACTGAAGATTATGGTGAAAATCGATTGGATCCTGAAGAATATGCAAAATCACTTCCTGGAACAGTTTCTGCAATCAAGAGTCTGCTTAGCGATAGAGGCCGGGCGGAACTTGGTAAAGAGGTTTTTGGTAGTCCAAAAATGAAAGGAGAAGACGGAAGATTAAATGCAGAAGGAATAAAGAAACTTCAGGAAACACAAGCAAAATATGAAAATCTTCGCAACCAAATGGTTTTTGAACTAATTAATTCAGCTAACGAGGCAAAGATGAAAGATGCAGGTTTTGATATAGCGGTTGATATTACATCTCTAGATTTATCTGAGGAATTGAGTGAGGTCGTTAACGAGGGGCGGGAAAATCTAAAAGTATCATTTGAAGACTTTTTGCAGGATTTTGAAAAAGCGGAAAAAGGCCAAATAACAATTAAAGATAGACAGGGTAATGATATTGAAGTGAATGTTGTTGTTGGTACAAGCAAAAAACCTCTTATGTTCACCAATATGGCTTATAATCGAGTAAGTCCGGATACAGTTGTTGCAGTTTATGGAGGAGAGGAAAGAGCTTTTGGTGATAATTATAATATTGGTATTACTCCAGATATGGCCAACTCTTTGGATTTGAGTGCTGTTTGTTTAGAATTAAATAAAGCAGAAAAAGCAAAAAGAGAAGCACTTATTACGAAAGCTGATAAGACAGAAGACGAACAAAAAATGATTGATGGCTGGGCTGCCCAGGCAGATAGAGAAGCTTTCTTTGGGTTAAATGATAAAGTTGAAGCAGGGGAAATTGATGCTGGTGAAATTGTTACCAAAGATCCAACTGTCTTAGTTGCGGGAGGCTCGTTAATTGCCGCATCTAGAACTTCATTGTTGGGAGAAGAAGATTTCAAAAATGTCATGAATAAATTTAAATAAAGTTAATTCAATTAAATATGCAATCTATGAAAGAACCAATGATGGGCGCTGGGCCAAATCCAGAACAAAAAAAACTTGGCGTTGATGCTAGTTATGAACAATTAGAAGCTGCAATTCCAGAAGTTGAGGCCATGAAGGATTTTGAGCAACTCAATGATTTTCATTCTTTAACTCTAGATCAACATACAAAAAGATTAGGTAGTAATCTTGAAGAAGATGAGTTTGTAAAAGGTTTACCTAAAAAGCAACGTGAATTATTATTGTTAGCTGGAAAATTGCATGATTTAGGAAAAGTTTCACCTGAGGGGCATCAAGTGCATCCTAAAGATCCTGAGAAACGGCAGTATCTTGGTCATGAAAATGAAAGTGACCGAATTATTAGAGAAGTTTTACCAAAACATTTTGAATTAAGTTCAGAAGATATTGATTTTGTTGCTAAAATGGCTGGTCTTCATGCGTCGGCTCTAACTTTAATGACCAACTTTGCTCAAAATAATGAGCCAAAGGGGAAAAAATTAAAGTCCTATGATAAATTTGTGGCCAGAGCAGAAGAAATCCCTGGAGACATGGAATTGATTGATAAAATGCGCATGATTTTTGCTTTGAACAAAGCAGATAAAGGTGCTGGTTATAATGAGTCCAGTGATATGGCTGATCCTAAGGTTGAGAATATTAAAAAACTTTCTGATGAAGGTATAGCTGCATTGAATGAATTAGAAAAAGCTTTGCCCGCATTATTAGCAGCTATTCAAGGTAGAAGAGGAGGGGACAATACAGCGGGGATTGCTTTCAAAGATGGTGAGTATGTTTACGAAAAACCAGAAGTTGAGAAAAAAGTTGAAGTTCCGCTTGAGCTAAGAAAGCTTGGTGGAGTTTTGAGAGATAAAACCAAAGTTGTTGCAGGTCTCTATGAAGGGCTAAGAGGAGGTTCCGTTGACGATGCAGCTGATAAATTGAAGAAAGTTGGATTGAGCGATGATCAAGTCGCCGCAGTTTTAGAGACTTTAGAATAATAAAGATATTAGTGGTACAATAAGTACATGGAAAAAACTACAAAAAATAAAAAGACTCTAACGGTTGGGGTTTCTATAATTCAGCCTTTAGTCATGGAAACAAAAGGCGGTAAGTTCAACGGTTTTGAAATTGAGTTATGGGAAAGAGTTGCCAAATATCTTGGTAGAAAATTCGAATATAAAAAATATAAGTTCAAAAATCTTTTAGATAAAGTTAAAGAAAAAAAAGTTGATTTGGCAATTGCCGGGATCACCCGGAATGAGGAGCGGGAAAAGGTGGTTGATTTTTCATACTACACTTTGGATACAGGTCTGGGCATTTTAGTTTCTGGAAGAGGAAAAGTTGGGTTGTTAGGTTTAATAAAATCTTTCTTTACAAGAGAAGTAAAACGACTGGTTTTTCTTGTTTTGGGTTTATTTATTTTTGTGTTTGTTTTTAGCCACTTGCTTTGGTTTTTTGAACGTGGAATCGGTGCATTTGCCGCTGATTATGGCACGGGTATCTTTGAGTCGCTTTGGTGGGTGATTGTTACTGTCAGCACGGTTGGCTACGGTGATTATGTGCCGTTAACAGCCATGGGAAGAGCATTTGGAATAGTTGTAATTTTAAGCGGTTACATTCTTTATGTAATTATAATTGCAGAAATCAGTTCAATAATGACAATTAGAAGAATAAAATCTAATATTCAATCGACAAAAGATTTGCATGGGAAAAAAGTAGCCACATTGAAACATACAGTCAGCGTTGATGCTTTGGAAAAATTAAAAGCTAAAATTGTCTTGGTTGATAAAATTGAACAAGCATATAAAAAATTAGAATTTGGCAAAGTTGACGCAGTTGTTTTTGACGCGCCAACACTTCATTATTATGCAAATCACCAGGGGCTTGGCAAAGTTCTGGTTTTAGATAATATTTTTCAAACTCAATCATACGGTATTGCTTTACCGGAAAACAGTGATTTAATAGAAAATATTAACAGAGGCTTACTCAACCTTCACGATACCGGAGAATATCAGGAATTGCATAAAAAATGGTTTAGTGAAGAAGATTAAATCAATATACTTTATAGAATAAATGGTAAATTTAGATAATAAATATAAAAACGCCTAATTGGGCGTTTTTTGATAGGCTTGAAGAAGTGTTTATTGTTGATTCTTTAATATTGACAAAAATTGACAGCCCTGTTAATGTAATTTATTGTCTAAGTAGTTAGACAAACCTTTGATAAATCCACAAGGAGGATTAAATGAGAGTGATTGAGATTCCTGGTGTTGAAAAGAGAGAAGTTCCTTTACGTCAGGTGCCGAACGAGGCATTTCTCAAGTCGGTTATTGGTGAGGGTACTATTAAAAAGACTCATTTTTTAAGTCGGTCGGACTTGGTTAATCTGAAGACAGAATTTGATGGTGTTGACATTAAGAATATGTCAGATGATCAGAGATCTAGGTATTGGGACGAAAGAGATAATTTTTTTTCAGCCGCAACCGTAAGTCATTTTGTTCAGGCGGCTCATTTGGCTTTTGCTAACCATGTTCCTTTTTCCTTGAGTCCTGAAGTTCTGTGGTATGCGATTGCGCACGAGATTGCTTTTCACGTCAAGGACAATACTGCTCAGTATGCGCACTTGTTTACAGATACGCCGGGAGCGAAGCAACTTATTGAAGTGCGTGATGACACTTTTGTCTATGAAGATCAGAATGATTGGTTGAGTGCAATCAATAAGTTCCGTAAACCACTTCGTGAGCGTATGCCCACTGGTATCATGGAACTTTGCTTACCGCAGTTTTCTACTCTCACACCAGAGAGCGAGACTGCCATTACCGTTACTTTCATGGACACTGTTTCAGAATACTTTCATTTTCGGTTCAGCACTTTGTGTGGTATTCCATCGTTCCGAATGGAAGGCACAGTTGATGACTGGAAATTGCTGGCTGGCTCAGTTCGTGCTCTGTCGGGGCACATCACTGGTTTGACGCAGTATTTCACTGTTCTTCAGGAAGTTCTGGATAAGCTGGTAGTTGAGTACGAAAGTACGCGACCTGATCTAGATTTCTGGGACTCGTTTTACAAGATTGGTCATGGGTCTGGTGGCCCATATGTGAATGGCTGGGTTAATATCTTGTTTGCCCATGGTTACATTTGGAAGTCGGAAGAAGGCACCAAGTTCCGGATCAAAACCAAATGGAAAAATGTAGCTGATTGTCAGCGTGGAGGCAGCTTTGGTGGAACAACCACAAATCAGTTCCCCTCGCATGTTTCTAAGGTGGATTTCATTTGGAACTATTACGGGAAACACATTCCTATGATGCTCATCTCTGGCGTATTTGGAACGGAGATGGAAGATGGTTTCCTGACTCCTAAGCTGGGAGTTGGAGTAATCGAAAAAACGTAAAAACATATCCCTTCAGTACATTGTACTGAGGGGATTTTTTATTTGCCCATTTAGTCGCCTGGCCCTGAAACGGCCAGGCTAGTGTTAGTGAAGGCCCCTAAACGGGCCTGTAGATAAGGTTAAAGATTATGTCAATCTGGGTATTTCTTCAAAAACACTGATCAAATCATTGTCTTTGTGTTTTTGTTTTTGGTTTTTGATATATTCAGCCACAAATGGTAACTGTTTCTCAGCCAAACTTAAAACGCCAAAACCTGTTTGCCAATAAAATATTTTTTCATCAAGAATAGCATTTATATAATGAGAGGAACTTCCCTTAATTGAGTTTACAAAGGCTGAAACACTTATCTTTGGCGGAATTCTTGCTAATAAATGTAAATGATCTTCGACCATTTCAAGTTTTAATTGTTTGGCATTCAATTTCAGGGTTTTGTGGGGAATAAATTGTTTTAGCTGGTTTTCAATTTGTGTAGTAATAATTGGCGAGCGGTTTTTAGTGGCCCAAATAAAATGATAAAATAGTTTATAATAGGATGTTGGCATATTTATGTTTTATGAATTAAATACAGGTTCAGCCCCGTTTACGGGGGTTTGTTGCTACTAGCCTGGCCGTTTCAGGGCCAGGCGGCTTAGTTGGTGGACTTATATTCATTGTGACAGTCGAATAATTAAATTCCTAACAAAATGTTATACACACTCGTCAAGATTTTTTAAATAATGATTTGTCCATGGTGCAATATAAAAAATCCTGACGTATCTGGCCGACAGGATTTTAAGCATTAATAAGTTGTGATTGATTTTATTCCAGTAAACTACCCAATAAATCCTTACCCTTGTTTTCCCAGTCGGTTAGTTCACGTACTTGCATGTTGATTATATAATCAGAAATAATTTGTTTTTCTAGTTCGTTGTCATCGAATAACTCGAGGTATTTAGTTAATAATTCATAATGGATTCCATTCCGCTTGTTGTCATCCTCAATTTGCAGCCAAATTTCATTTTCATAAGCTTGTTTAGTGAAATCAGAGTTATTGATTTCTAGTTGAATTTGCTTCATTATTAGAGTCTGCATTTCTTGTTCAGATAGTCCGCTGAAGTCACCTTCGGGTAAACGTTCAGTATGTTTAATTAGTAATTTGTCTAACTGCTCTTCTAAATTTTCTTGATCATAATAAATATCCATAATTATCAGTTTTTCTTCTTGTTCAGGCGTGTCTTCCGGAGTTTCAGTGGGGGAGGTATTTTCTTCGGACTCTTGTTTCTCTATTAATTCTTGGTTTTCTTCTACTTTCTTTTTTACTGTTGGTTCTGGCTTGACCAAAGTATTAATTTGGCCAGCATTCTTGGCCAAATCAAAAGCACTTACAACCTTGACAATATCCTGAACTTGTTGAAATGATAAATCGGTTTTGAGCATTTTGTAAATTATGTATTGCCAAACTTTATTAGGGTCAGAATCTTCTTCACCAAGATATTTAATTAACATTTGTTTGATAAAAGTGGAATGATTGTGAGCCCGTTGTGGCTCACCAATAGCAAAACCTTGGCGGTTCCGTAGCCATTGCAAAGTTTCAGTTGTGGGCAGTTTTAATTCACGGAAAATGCCCATGGCCTGTGAAAAACCAACAATTGCAATGTAATCAGCTTTCTGTCCTAATGTTTTTTCAATTTGTTCAATGCCGTATTCTAAACCGACCACTCCGCAAGCATTACTTAAATAATAATCACTTGGAAGATGTCCGGTTCCAGGCAAGGGGGAGTAGGTTCCGCGAGGAACAGCGGTAATAGTAATTGTTTTGTAGTTTTTATCAATTTCAATAAACTGAATTGCGTCGCAATGACCAGTTTTGTCACTGACTCGGGAATCAACTCCTAGGAGCAAAATTTTAATCTTATTGTCGTCTCCAAAAGGATCAGCCTTCTCTGTTAAATCAGCAGTTTTGCGATCAAACAAAAGTTGGTCAATCTGTAGATCGACTTGTTGCTGTTTTAGACGATTTTCCTTATTTTTGAAATATGTAATTGAAGCTTTTATGGCTAGTCCAGTAATCAGGATAAGGAAAATGATCAATAATAGTTTAAGGATTCTTTTCATATGTGCTAATCTGTAACTAAGTTCATTTTACTACAAATGGTAAATTGAGCAAGGGGTGGGTGCTTGACTTAGGAATAAAAAAACGACGAACACAAGTTCATCGTTTTTTTATGGCTCGGGGACCTGCCTGCCGGTAGGCAGACTAGGAATCTCACGCGTCACTCCGTGTACTCGTGGAAGGGCTTCCGCCCCTCCAGCTCCCCCAGAAAGTAAGGGAATTCTTCCCTTACCATCCCTGGTTCGATTCATTGCTTTTGGAATAAAAAACGACGAACACAAGTTCATCGTTTTTTTATGGCTCGGGGACTAGGAATCGAACCTAGATTGCCTGGACCAAAACCAGGTGTCCTACCATTAGACGATCCCCGAACGGATTAAAGTTCAAAGTAGGAAATTCAATTTAACTAATAATATACTAGCTTAATTTTTTATGAAAGTCAAGGTTGAAAAAGAGGAAGTAGGTTTATTGATTGAAAAATGTTGTTATTCTTGTTATATTCTAGTTATATGAAAAAAACTTATTTAGTTACAATTATCGTATTATTGATCGTGTTAATTTTAGCAGTACTAACAGTGCTATATTATTTAAATCAGACCGATGAAGGTTTTTGCTTTGGTGGAAAGTGTAATGAACAGCCTTTGGAAGGCCAAGTTAACGTCACAGATTACGATTCTTGTGTAAAAGCTGGATACCCGATAATGGAGAGCTATCCTGAACAGTGTAGTGACGGGACAAATACTTATGTACACAAGTTGGACAAAATATTATTAGAAAATTTAAAATCAGGACAAGAAATTTCCAGTCCTTTGAAGATAACTGGTAGCGCACCTGGTGATTGGTATTTTGAAGCTGATTTCCCAGTTGTCCTCACTGATTGGGATGGTTTAATTATTGCTGAGGGATATGCTGGAGCTATTGATAGTTGGATGACGGAAAGGTATGTGCCGTTCAAAGCAACTTTAACTTTTGAAAAACCTACTTACAAAAATAATGGCACTTTAATTTTTCAAAAAGACAATCCTTCCGGTTTACCGGAGAATGATGATTCTTTCGAAGTTCCAATTTTGTTTAAATAATATGAAAAAAATAATACTGACAATTTGTTTGTTGTTAGTTTTGCTATTAGGAATTTTGATCATTGTATATGCTGGAATTGATGATAGTCCTGGTGGTCAAATGATTGGCGTGATTTTAATTGTTTTTAGTATTGTTTATTCAATAAAGCTTATAAAAAAATAGCTGTGTATGAGAAAAATAATCCTAATAATTTGCATACTATTAATTTTACCTAACTTTGTTTTTGCTCAAGAAGCTGAGCAGGTTTTTAAGGCTGAAGTTTTGGAAGTTTTAGCTGAAAAAACGTTAGAACGAGAAGACGGCTCAACCGTTCTTCAGCAGAATATACGATTAACAGGATTAGACGGTGAATTCAAAGATCAGGATTTTATTATCAATGGAGTAAGTGATATTGATGTTTTTAAATCAGTCACTGTGAAAAAAGGGGATAAGGTTTTTGTGGCTAGGGCAGTCGATTTTGAAGGTAATGAAAAATTTTATTTAACCGACTATGAGCGAACCGGCTGGCTATATTTCCTAGCTTTTCTGTTTGCCTTGTTAATTGTTCTGGTGGGAAAGAGACGCGGTCTATTAGCCTTACTTAGTTTGATTCTGACGTTTTTGGTTATCATGAAATTTGTTATCCCTTTAATCCTTGCTGGATATTCAGCTATGCTGGTAAGTATCTCGGGTGCTTTAATTATTCTGGGGCTAGTTATTTATGTAACCTGGGGATTTAAATTAAAGGCGCATATTGCGGTCATAAGTATTTTTATTAGTTTATTTATTACTGGCCTGATTTCTATAATTTTTTCAAAACTTACTCATCTAACAGGTTTGGCTTCAGAAGATGCTTTGTTTTTAATCAATCCGAACAGTCCTCCAATCGATTTATCTGGTTTATTGTTGGCTGGAATTATAATCGGGACGCTGGGTGTTCTCGATGATGTAGTGATTAGTCAGATTTCGGCCGTTGAACAACTAAAAGCAGCTAATCCAAAGTTAAAAGGCAAGGAACTTTACAAAAAGGCAATTCATATAGGTATTGATCACATAAGTTCGATGACTAACACTTTGTTTTTGGCTTATGCTGGTGCAGCTTTGCCGTTGCTACTTTTGTTTGGACAGGGTGGTGCTCAGCAAGTTGGCTTTACAGCAGTTATAAATAATGAACTTATTGCTACAGAAATTGTTCGAACTTTGACTGGTAGTATTGGTTTGATTCTAGCAGTTCCGATTTCAACGGTGTTAGCAACGCGGTGGTTGGTGAAGAAGCATAATAAGTGATAAGTATTAAGTGTTGAGTATTGAGTAAGAACCCTTTTTAAAAGGGGTTTTTTATTGCTATTGACAAAATATATATTTTGAGATAATATGACCAGTCCGCTAACTTGACCTAAAAAGGAGGGGAAATGAGAGGACAAAAAGGGTATACTTTGATTGAGTTGATGATTGTGGTTGCGATCATCGGGATTGTAGCAGTTGGTATCTGTTACTTCTTGGTAATCAAGGGTGTACTTCAAGGAAACTTTTGGACGTTTCCTGAAAAGGCACAACTGCAGTGTGTGCAACGATTGGATCCATCAGCGGATGAGATCACTTATCGCGAACGTACACTCTTTGCCCTGTCGCCAACTGAAGTGAAAAATGCGAATGGTGATAAGGTGACTTACTATCTGGACACCAATATTTTGCAGAACTGTACTGCATATTCAGATATCGAAGGTGAAAAGAAGGAAGTACTTTTGCCCAAGCCGAAGCCTAAGAAGACAGAAAGTTCGGAGACTAATCAGTCGAGTTCTGCTGTTCAGTACTAATGAAACATAGCCCAGGTAACATTGTTACTTGGGCTTTTTTGTTTTGACTAAATTAAGGAAATTAGGTAAACTTGAGGTAAGAAAATAGGGCTAGACGGGGCTAAACAAGAAAACAGGTTATAATAATCTTGCTATCTTCTTATCCCTTCTTATCCCTTCTTCCTATGTCTCAACAAGAAAACAATGTTTGTTGTCGAAATATAACGATCATAGCTCGCTATGTCCAACAAGTTTTGGGTAGTGACGTTTTGTTGTTGGAAAATTTACCATACTCAGTTGAATATTTAAAAGATGAACACAATTGGATTCCTTTGGAGGTTTACGGACAGATAATTCGGCGGGCAATAGAATTACTTAAAGATCCAGAAGCGCCATTCAAGATGGGTTTATCTGCTCAGGAGCTGGAGTCTTGGGGTGCATTTAAATATTTACAAAAAGTATTTGGTAGTGTGATTTTCGGGCCGATTGAAGTGTATAAACAGGTCGGAAAGTACAACGAGTTTTTCAATCGGACTAAAGATTTAATTGTTTGCAAAACAGGAAAAGACCATTGTTACATAAAAGTTAAATTCAAAAATAATGTTAATGCGGTTAGTGATTATTTTAGTGATGCCTTTATCCGCGGTATTCTTTGCGGTGTGCCTAATATTTGGCATTTACCACAGGCAGTGTTGCAAGAACCATTATTAGGATTTGAGCTCGAATATTTATTAAAAAAAATTGGCAAAGTCTCAGGTAAAAAAATTGAAGTTAAAGAAAATGAATTTTATTTAGATGATCAATTAATTGCTCAAAAAGTTGTACTACTTTCTGAAACTGTAAAAGGTGAACCACTGTATATTGGTAAATATCGGGAGATTCACAAGGGAGACAAGTTGGACACCTTCAAGTTTGGTTGGCGAATTTTGCATGATCAGGAAATTAATGAACAGTTGAGAATAAAAAGAGGACAGATTTATAGCGCGCCATATTTTGTTTATAAACTTTCGTGGCAAACCCTTAGTTTCTGGCGCAAAATTTATCAGTTAACTGTGCACAGTTTTATTAGTAAGCGAGCTTATCGTGAGGGCATTGAGTCGCAGTTAGCAACTATTCGTAATTATGTAGAAACTTTGGAGGACAAGGTTGTAGAGCGGACTAAGCAGTTAAATGAAGCACGTAAAGAGTCTGATTATTGGCGAACAGAAACTGAAAAACTTTTATATACAATGGTCCCGAAAAAAATCGCTGAACAAATGTTGTTGGGTAAGCTGGTGGCGGAAGAAATTGAAGGCTCTGTTGTTTTTACGGATTTGACCGGGTTCACTGAATTCAGTCGCAATTTGGAACCACAGCAAGTAAGTGATGTTTTGACTAAATATTTTACCAACATGAGTAATATTATTTCTAAACATGGTGGCTGGGTTAATAAGTTTATGGGTGACGGAATTTTAGTTTTGTTTGGATTGCACGGTCAGGGTAAACATGCCGAACGAGCGGTTCGGGCCTCTATTGAAATGCAACAAGCTATGGAAAATTATACTTGGCAAAAACGGATTGGTGTAGCAACAGGTAAATTCATCACTGGTGAGTTTGGAACAGATCAACTTCGGAAGTTTGATTGTCTTGGTCATGTAGTAAATCTAGCCAGTCGTTTACAAAGTAATTCAGAGTCAGATGACATTATGGTTTGTAATCGAACTTATAATACTTGCAAAGATGAATTTCAATTTTCTGAAACTATAAAAATATCACCCAAGGGAGTGGGGGATATTGAGGTTTATACTGTGAAGTATAAAGAAAAATTTTCAATTTAGAATTTTCAATTTTCAATAAATTTTTAGTTTTCAATTTACAATTTTGTATTTGTTTGAAAATTAGAATATTATAAATTTATTGAAAATTAGAAAATTGATAATTGCAAATTTTCATAATAGTAGCTAGAATTAGCTATTTTTTGTTTACATGTTGACAAATTATAAAATTTGTGCTATAATACAACTTCAATAACTGTTCATTTAACTTACAGGAGGTCAGCATGACCAGAGAGCAAGTTGCATCTTTGATCCGCTGGCCCATGATTATTTGGGCCTTTGGAATCATTAACGTTACGGCTATGTTGCCACAGTTGTGGCAGTTGATTCAGACGCAGGAAACCAAGGGGCTTTCTGTGGGGATGTTCTTCATTTATGGATTCATCCAGATCGCATTTGCGTTGGAAGGCTACTTCAAGCGCAACACTGTGCTCTCGGTTTGTATGACCTTGAGTGCAATGGTCACGGCTGTAACTATTACTTTGTTTTATTACTTTCAATAGAGAGGGATAACATGATTGGACTTTCTGTTTCATTCTGTGTTCGGGACATTGCCAAGGGCGAGGTTGCCTTGGCTGACGTAGACAAGATCATCGGCAGCACTCGTGCGGTAACTCCTGAGAATTGGGAGCAGGTGATCGCCCATTACAAGGAGACCTACTGGAGCTGGGATGATTGCACTCCAGAAAAGGGAGAGGCGGTCTTGCGTCAGTTGTTGGCCGAGGGCAAGATCGAACAGCCTCGTCTCCTGGACGATCGGAATTACCCTTGGCTTGGGAATCGCAAGCACTGGGTGGACTCGGAGGACGAAATTCTCTGGGGGGAGATGAGCTCCGAGCGCTACGATCGATTGAAGGCTGAGGGACGACTGTAGTTCAACTTTTGCCCGGCTGTACGCAATGCGTACAGCCGGTTTCTTTTTTAAAAATTAAAAAGATCACTTTATGATCCTTTTTTATTTGGAGTTTGTTTAGGATTTAGAGTTTAGAGCTTAGAATTTAGTTGTTTTCAGGAAGCATCTAACATTACCTGCCAGTTATTTTCCACAGCGTGTTCAAGTAATTCGTGGTCTGGATTAACAGCACAAGGATGTTTAACTAAACTTAAAAATTGTAAATCAGAGTAACTGTCAGCATAAGCAAAACTTTTGTTTAAGTTAACACCTGTTCGTTTGGCAAATTTTGAAATAAGGTCAGCTTTTTTATCTTTGTAACATAAACATGGAGTTTCTCCAGTGTAACAATGATTAACCGTTTTTAGTTTTGTATCTAGGCTGGCATTAGCCTTTATGAATCTCTTGAATTCCTTGGCCAGTGGATGAATTACTTCTGAAACCAAAATTATCGAATGACCAGCTTCGGCGTGATCTTTTAAAATTGGGAAAAAGCCATATTGGACTTTGTGTAACATTTTCTTTTGAAAAGCTTCATGTACATAATGATCAAGCTCGGCCATGTCCCAACCATTCAAAACCATTAATGATTGTTGCATCAAGTCTTTGTGAGGTAGGTGATGAGTTTTTTCCATAAATAGCCAATAGAAAATTTTAAAAGCTTCTTTGGCTTTAATCTTATGTAAATACATCAGGTAGGTAATAAGATCTTTTTGAGAAAGCCCCTCGTAAATAGTTCTATCAATATCTACAAACACACCAACGTTCTTTGGGTTCTGTTTATAAAGTGGTGGTAGATATCGGTGTGGTAAATGCTTCACAATTTGTTTTTCAATCTTGTCCCGCAAATTAAGAACTTTTGGCCGTTCAAATAGTTTAGCGTTCGGATCAGGTTTAATTGGTTTACCAAAGCTAAATAAAACAGTACCTGGGTGAAGACTACTTTCGTCTGGAAAAACCTGGTCTGCATTTACTATGGAAACCGGGATGATTGGAGTGTGCGATTTTAGACTTATTCGAGCAGTACCAGTATGGAAATAATGTAGAACATGTAATTTTTCAATGTGACCTTCAGGAAAAATAATTAGACTGTGACCCATCTTCAAGTGATTAACTGCTAATTCAATTGCTTGATGTTTATTATTAGCTTTAGGATAGCTTTGAGCGTCAATCTGGTCGCGGATTACATCAATGGCCTCCATTTTTTTGACCCAGGTTTTCAAAATTGGGGGAAATGCCTGGTTGGGCATGGTGAATAATACTGTTTTGTGACCAAGTATAGCAAACAACATGAAGCCATCCATTTCACTGGCATGATTTGCTGCATAAATGTTTCCACCTTGAGTGTTTGTTTGTTTTGCTTGTTTTATTTTTAATTTAACACCATTAATATTGAAAGTAGATACCACAATCCAGTGGGCGACTTTTCGCCACAGATCTCCACGGGTAGCAGGCGCATAAAACTTTTCTAAAATTAAAACAAAGGGTAACAAAACAAAAGTTAGCATTGCCAAATCAATTTTAAGCAAAGTCCCATGAAAACGGCCAAGTTTTTCATGCATTTTTTTAGTCATACAATAAGTTAAAAGTTGAAAGGTAAAAGGTAAAAGTAATTACTTGAAACTGATGATTGAAAATATATTTTAGACTTTTACTTTTATTCATTATACATTTTTTTTAACATCTTGACAAAATGAAATACACATGTTAAATTTCTTTATCAACCGAATGTTCTTTAATTTTGCCTTAATGGCGTAACGGGAGAATAAAATGACAGAGCAGTTTAGCTTAGCAAGCTGGTGTCAGGCGGAAGTGGAAAAAGATAGACGTGCTTGGTGGCTGGTTTTCCTTGTCCTTCAGTTCTGTTTATTGGGTTTAATGATTGACAGTTTTTTCATTACCAACTTTGTGAGTGTAATGCAAAAGCAAATACATCCTGTGTAGGGTCCCATTTTCTTTTTCATTAGTACTTTGACTATAATGAGCATTATTGCTTTATTTGCAGTGG
>JABHAL010000014.1 GCA_018674305.1 Candidatus Falkowbacteria bacterium
CTTCGCTCCGACCACGTTGCACTCTCGCTCCGCAAAGCTACGCTCGGGACACATAACAAAGGATATGAGGTTCAGCTCTTGCAGAGCTTCAACCCAAATTGCTCCTTACAGTCGCAACTTCTCATATCCTTAAACGTTATACGAAACAATTTATCATTTTTTCAATATGGAAATCAAGGAACTACAAAACAAAGCATCCAAAGTATTTTTAGATAACTTAAAAAGAGATAAAATAAAAGTCTGTGATGACTATCTAGTCTTAAAATTGACCGAAGAGCTTGGTGAGTTTGTTCAATCCTACATTGTGCACAAAAAACGATGCAGGCCAGAAAAATATTTATCATCACAAAAATCAAAGCGGGAGTTGTCAAAAGAATTATCGGATGTACTGGGGTTAATCCTTGTAATTGCAAAAAATCTCAATATTGATGTCGAAGAAGCTTTGGTTAAAAAATGGATTACAAAAGAATGGTTAAAAAAATAATTCATTGCAAAGAACAACACCATGCAAAAACAAACACTAGAAGAACTATTCAATACGTTGAAAGAAATTCTAAAAAAAGAATCTTCCGGAATGAACCCAACAAAAGATATTGATAATAGTAAAGCGAAAATAAAAAAAGCAGGATTTCATTTATACGGAAAAAAAGAAGTTAGCATCCTTGGGAGAAAACCAAGAAAAGTTTATTTTTGTGGAATAATCATGCAAAAAAACTTTGTGGGTTTTTATTTTATGCCTCTATATTCACATCCGAATAAATTCAAATTATCACAAGATCTTAAGAAAATAAAAAAGGGGAAATCTTGTCTTAATATTAAAGACTTATCACCGAACACCAAAAATGAAATAATAAAATTAATAAAGATTGGTAAATCTATTTATAAAAAAGAGGGCTGGGTATAAGGCGCTCTAGTATAATTTAGAAATAATTAATAACAATATGAAAACAACAAAAATATTTTCACTCTTACCGCTCATAATACTTTCATTGGTTTTGTTTACTGGTTGCTCACACCAAACTCCTGCAGACAACCAAGACGAAGTCGTAGAGATAATTAAACAAGAAGCAACTAATGTAAATTCTCCTATCACGCCAAAAATGACTTTAAGTAAAAATGCAAAATACAAGGTGGAATTTGTTGCAGAATGGAGCGCAGCAACACATCCCAACGACTATCCAGCTGGTGCTCATTTTTCACCGTTTGTGGCCTATTCACATAACAGTTCTACCGGAGCAAATATTTTCACAAAAGGAGAAACTCCAACCCCAGGAGTTGAAGAAATGTCTGAATCAGGAAAAACAGCCATACTAATAAAAGAAATTCAAAATATCATCGATTCAAATTTCGCCCTTAACCAAACAAAAGGAAAAAGAATCGACTCTCCTGGAATCGACTCCAATGAACTAAACTTTTCTCAAGACTTTAGTTATATAACATTTGTCAGTATGCTGGCCCCAAGCCCTGATTGGTTTGTAGCAGCTTCAACAAACCTGATTGAGAATGAAAAATGGAAAGACAAAATCGAATTGAAACTTATAACTTATGACTCCGGCGGAGACGACGGACAAGAACTAACATCTAAAGATAAAGACTCTGACCCAAAACAGAATATAACTATTTTTAATGACAATCTACAAAAGCTTGGTAAAATAATCCTAACAAAAATATGATCAAAAAAAACCTTAAATATATTCTCTACGTATTGTTAATAGTGGTAGTAGCCGTTTTTATCTATAATATGAACGGTAAAATCAGTAGAAAATCAGAACTACCAAAAGAATTAATTGCCAGTCAAATTAATGAATACGAAGGGAAAGACCTGTCTTCAATTGACGATTTCCGTGAAAACTCCATTAAAGGCCCACAATATATTGATAAAGAAAGCTATCAGTTAAAAATCAAAGGCCTAAATAACGAAAAAACTGACTACAACTATGACGAAATAGTAGATAACAATCAATCTTACAAAAAAGTTGTGACATTGAATTGTGTTGAAGGCTGGAGTGTTGATATCCTATGGGAAGGATTTTTAATGAAGGACTTTATTTCTAGAGAAAAAATCCCGGAAGAATTTAACACGGTAATTTTTAGAGCTTACGACGGGTACTCCACCTCTTTCCCAATCGAATACATCTATGACAATAACATTATGATTGCGTATAAAATGAACGGATTAGAGCTTCCGCCAGAAAGAGGGTTCCCATTCCAGCTAGTAGCTGAAACCAAGTTTGGATATAAATGGATAAAATGGATAACCGAGATTGAATTTTCAGATGATGAAAATTATCAAGGTTATTGGGAAAGCCGTGGTTACTCCAATGATGGCGATTTAAAAAAAGATTTTCTTAAATAAAAATTATGAATAAAATAATTATCAGAAAAGTAGTTAATTATGCTTTATTAGTAGTGCTACTGTTGATTATCATCAGCGGTTATGGCATTTCTAATCATAAAATTGTTGAATCGTTGACTTTTGGACTTTTGGACAAAGCAAGGTCCTTTAGGTTGCATAAATTCTTGGATCTCTTTCTTATAGCGCTTCTATTGCTTCATGTTTTTCCTTTTCTTCATCGAAAAAAACAGCCGAGCATAGATCAAAACAAAAATAAAAACTAACAACTTTCATTATGAAAATAATACCAATTATTGTTTCAATCCTTATCGCCCAAACTGCCGGAATAATCGGCTCAGTTTTTACGGCCTCAAGTGTACGAACATGGTTTGAAACGCTCTTAAAGCCAGATTGGAATCCACCAGGATGGGTTTTTGGTCCAGTATGGATCTCACTTTATACCCTAATGGGAATTTCCGCTTACCTTGTATGGCAACAAAGAGATATCTCTGGAGCCAAACTTGCTCTTTCCATTTACGGAGTTCACTTAATCTTCAATACACTATGGTCAATTCTGTTTTTTGGCCTTAAAAATCCAGGTCTTGCATTTGTTGAAATTATTGTCCTACTTACCTTGATTATAATAACAACTATATTATTTTGGAAAATTAATCCATGGGCAGGTGCACTTATGATTCCATATATTGCATGGGTATCATTTGCATCAGTGCTTAACTATACAATTTGGCAATTAAACTAAAACTATTATGAAAATACTCTACATCTTTATTATGGGCCTGATGATTCTATTCGGAGCAATACTTTTAAATTTATTTGCTTCTCGTGTTGGTCTTTTGAGCTGGTTTGACTTTTTAAAAAACCCAAGCAAAGCTAACATGCTCTCTTATATTTGGCTTTTTATTCTTTATCCTTTCGGCCTTGGAATCATTGCCTATTTTTCTTCAAAATTAGTACCTCTCTAATATGAGAATTTGGGATATCCATGTAAAACATTTGTGTAGAAAGCACTTACTTGGAGAACATCGAGAACTCCATGGACTTTGGAATATTTTCACGAAACATAAAGGGAAGGGCGGGTATTCACACCACCCTGAAACAAAACGCTGGGCCGGAAAACTAAAAGCTCTCTACGACCGGCACGAAGCGCTAGTTGTTGAAATGCAAAAAAGAAATTACAAACACAATTCACCGCTTGAAAAAAAACTGGCAACAGGAAAAGAAACACAGAAAGTTTATATAAATACGGCAAAAGAACAAAAAATAATTTTAACTAAAAAACCTTGTACATGTTTTATTGAAAACCATACAAAATAATCCCTTTTTATCATGACACTATTTTTCAAAAGACTGTTCTCAATACTCGGCCTAAACACCTTAATTTCTTTAATCCTGGTCATTGGCTCAACCTTAATCAGCATGCACTACAACTGGAAAGTTGACTTTCCGCTGACTATTATTGGTATTGCAATTGTATTTCCAATTGTATTTTCAATCGGAGGAGCATACAAAAGACGGGAAGCGGCGTTGGTCCAGTATGCAACGATGAAAAGTATGGGGCGGGTTATTTATTTAGCATCTCGAGATTGGTTACGAGATAAAGGGAAAGACGCGACAAAAAACACTGACGACTTCCGAACCCAAATTTCTAAAACATTTTCTTTGTGCATCAAACTGTTTCAATCTACACATAATAAACCTTTTTCAAAAGAAGAAAAAGAGATTTATGAAAAGTTTTCCGGCATATCCAAATCTATCGAAGATCTTCGAGATCGGGGTCTTTCTGGAAGCGAAGTTTCCAGAGTTAATGCATACATGAGTAAATTCATAACTGCCTTTGAAACCGTAAAACACATTTATCAATACCGCACACCAATCACATTAAGAATCTACAGCAAATTTTTTATTTATATTATTTTAATCGTCCTTGGCCCGTATTTTGCAATCATCGCCGAAGGCCAACCCCTCTGGCTGGCTTTCATCAATCCAATAATTTTCGCCATGGTTTTCTCCGGCCTTGATAATATCCAAAGCCATCTAGAAAATCCGTTCGATCAAGTTGGCGAAGATGATATACGCATTAACCCTGAAAAATTTGCAAAAACATTGGCTAAGTAATTGACCTCTTTTGAAATTATCATATGAACAATCAATTAATTTTTTTACGACACGCAAAGACCCAGAAAGACCCCAGCAAAGTGACTACATGGTTATTGACCGAAGAAGGTGAAAAAGCAGCACAAAACCTGGCAGAATCCGGGGTTTTTGATGATATTGATATTATAATCACGTCAACTGAACAAAAAGCAATCTTAACTGCGACACCATTTGCAAAAAAATTACAAAAAGAAATAATAAAGATTCCTGAATTAAACGAGATACACAGAGGGAAAGGAGAATTTTTATCCCAGGAAGAATTTTCCAAGATAAAAGAACAAATGTTTCTGGACCTGGACTTCACAAAGGATAGCTGGGAAACATCAAATAATGCCTTAAAAAGATTTCAAATGGCAATATCTGATATTGATAATAAATATGACAATAAAAAAATACTGATCGTCTCCCATGGAACAGTTTTATCCTTGTATTTTGCTGATTTATTAAATGAATTAAATAAAGTGATGCAAAGATGGTTAAGACTTGGCTTTTGTGACTGGGGCGTAATTGAAAACAACAAAGTAATGAAAGATATAGTTTGAAATCTTATGAAAAAAATAATCCTAGCCTCAACTTCCCCACGCCGGAAAGAAATAATGGCCAAAACAAGACTAAAGTTCAAAGTTGTAGCCAGCGACTACGAAGAGGACATGAGCTTAAAAATGCCACCGCTAAAACTGGCTAAATTTTTGTCTAAAGGAAAAGCAGATTCAGTTGCAAAAAAATACCGTAATCATTTAATAATCGGGGCGGATACTTTTGTTGTTCTTAATAATAAACTGCTCGGAAAACCAAGCGATATCGCTGATGCAAAAAAAATGCTGAAACAAATCAGCGGAAAAGTTCTCTTGATCGTCACTGGTTATACGATAATTGATACCGGATCAGGCAAATCAATCTCAAAAGCAACTGAAACAAAAGTCCACATCAAAAAATTAAAACCTAGTGAAATAATTAATTACGTAAAGTCTGGCGAACCACTCGATAAAGCAGGTGCATTTGGCGTTCAAGAATTAGGTGCTGTAATTATCAAAAAAATAGAGGGAGACTTTTATAATGTAATGGGATTACCAATATTTGATCTATCACAAGAGTTGAAAAAGTTCGGAGTAAATATAATCTAACTTATTAATTATCAAATGAAAAATTATAAATACATCCTTGAAATAGCAATATTCGTATGTGGAGCTGTTGTTATGATTTTCGAACTTGTTGGTTCAAGAGTACTTGGACCATATTTTGGAACTTCAATTTTTGTTTGGACCAGTTTAATTGGAATTATCTTAGGAAGTCTCAGCTTGGGTTATTATTTTGGAGGAAAATTAGCTGATAAAAAACCCAGCTTTAATAATCTATCTTTGATTATCTTTTTATCCGCAATTTTCATTGGACTAACTACTTTTATTAAAGATTTCTTGCTCCTCATTCTACAAGCCAATATTTCAGATGTACGATTATCAACAGTTCTAGCAACTGTAGCTTTATTTTTACCGGCTAGTATTTTATTAGGAATGGTTTCTCCCTATGCTGCAAAGCTCAAATTAAGCAGCTTAAGCACTTCAGGCTCAACTATAGGTAATCTTTATGCACTTTCAACTGCCGGAAGTATATTTGGTACGTTCTTATCTGGGTTTTACTTAATTCCACACTTTGGCACTAACAAACTATTAATTATTTTATCAATAACTTTAATCATAGTTTCTTTAGCGCTTTCAGCTAGAAGGCTCTTGAGCATTAAATTATCAATTTGTGTTGTTTTGATTATTGGGTGGACTACACTTAATGGGATTAGTACTCTATTTGAAAAAAACAGTTTTATAGACCTGGATACAGCATATAACCGCATCTGGATTTACGATCGCCTGGATACAGAAACTAATAAGACAGTAAAGACGATTGGCATTAATAATGAGAATCACTCCTCAATGTTCTTGGACAGTGACGAACTGGTTAATGAGTACACTAAATATTATCATTTAGCAAAACACTTTAATCCAAACTTCGAAAAAACTTTGATGCTTGGCGGGGCAGGATACTCATATCCCAAAGACTTTTTACTTAATTATCCTGAAGCCACCATTGATGTCGTAGAAATCGACCCAAAAGTTACCGAACTCGCAAAAGAATATTTCCGACTAAAAGAAAACCCCAGATTAACTATTTACCATGAAGACGGTCGAGTTTATTTAAATAAAACGCAGAAAAAGTATGATGTAATATTCGGAGACGCTTTTGCCTCTCGCTATTCTGTACCGTATCAATTAACAACAATAGAGGCCGTTCAGAAAAAATTTAAGGTTTTAAATGATGAAGGAATTGTTATTCTAAATATTATATCCTCGATAGAGGGTGAGAGTGGCCGCTTCCTAAGAGCTGAATATGCTACATACAAAGATATCTTTCCTCAGGTTTACTTGTTTCCAGTAAGAGCTCCAAATGATGGTTCCAAAAGACAAAATGTTATGTTAGTGGCTTTAAAATCAGAGGTTGAACAACCTGAACTATTTAGTAATGCCGACCCGACGCTAAATGAATACTTGCAACATCTATGGAAAAAAGAAATTGTGAACGACACGCCAATTTTGACTGATGATCATGCCCCTGTAGATTATTATATAAGTAAAGCGATTTAGAAATATTCTTAAATACCGTTAATGGTCTATGTCTTACTCAAATAAATACTTAAACAAA
The DNA here is from genome assembly GCA_018674305.1 of Candidatus Falkowbacteria bacterium. Lineage (NCBI taxonomy): Bacteria > Candidatus Falkowiibacteriota > Candidatus Falkowiibacteriota bacterium. Next base: position 7,202 of record JABHAL010000014.1, read on the forward strand.
TCAGTAAAAGTTAAAATAGACCGACCACTAGGATCTAAACATCCTAAGCACAACTTTGTCTATCCTTTAAACTATGGCTTTATTCCTGACACAATCGCCCCTGACGGAGAAGAAATTGATGCCTATGTCCTTGGAATAAATGAGCCGATACATGAATTCAAAGGAACCTGTATAGCAGTAATCCACAGAACAAACGATGACGACGATAAACTCATTGTTGCTCCAGATGGTAAAACTTTTACTGATGATGAGATTATTAAATTGACCGAATTCCAAGAACGCTATTTTGAATCAAAGATTATCCGAAAATAGATAAATAAATCAACATTCAGAAGTGACCTTATGATAAAAAAATTAGAAAAAGCAGTCCAATTACTTACAAAACACTTTCCTCCCGACGATGAGAACAGTAGGAAACCTGTTTTACCTCACGATATTCGCGTTGCTGCATATTTATCTGAGAATGATTATTCTGACGAAGTGGTTTTAGCCGGACTTTTACATGATGCGATTGAATGGTCAGATTTAACTGAACAAATTCTAAGAGATGCGTTTGGTGACAAAGTCGTTAAATTAGTCCTTGCCTGTACAAAAGATGATTCAATTAAAGATTCTGACGAAAAAATTGAAGAATTAATCAAACGCTGTGCTCGGAATGGGCAAGATGCCTTAATTGTAAAAACTGCGGACATTTTAGATAGTTATGAACATTACACAAAAACTAATAATAAGGACGAACTTGAATATTGCCGCAAAAACGCGGGAGCGATTTTGGAGTATAAACCTGAGAACTTTGATGATCCAATATTTAATAAATTAAAGAAATTATATGAATAACACGAAATTAAAATTATATTTTTGCAACCTGAAATATTAATTTTGCCTGCAGGTTTGGTTAATAAATCAATCAGATTAAGTTCCATCCTTCGCAGTAACAGGGCCTAACTTACAGCAAATAACGACTCTATTGACAACAATGTTTAACTATGCTATTATACTGACGAGACTCACGTTTTTCTCATACTTATATAGTTAGAAAATTGCACACTTTGACTTATACATAAGTCTGATATAAACTTCACGTCTACTAATTTTAAATTTTGAGTTCAATTTCAATTTATGTCAAAAAAGTTATTTATTGGAAGTCTTGCTTGGGAAGCTACCGAACAAGATCTTCAAGACCTATTCGCCCAATACGGTGCTGTTGAAGAAGCTATTATCATTAAAGATAAGTTCACAGAACGTTCAAAGGGATTCGGCTTTGTTACCTACACTAATGATGAGGATGCAGACAAAGCTCTTAAGGAATTAAACGGAGCTGAGTTAAAAGGCCGAGCGCTAGTTGTAAACGAAGCTAGACCTCCAAAGCCAAGAGACGAAGATCGCGGTTAATTACTACTGAGTATATAAAAAAACAGAATTTGTGCAGTTCTGTTTTTTTGTTATATAAATTTTTGATTTTAACTATTCTTCAATAAATAACTCTTGCTGAGCAATCTCTGGTTGCTGAAGCTTGCTTAAAAATCGACAAAGACCGGCTACCGATAGACCGATTATTAGAATTCCCAACCACTGAACAATAGAAATATCCCCCTGAACAAAAATCTTGTTCAAAACAGTTGTAATCGGGGAGGCAATGACCAAAACAGAAGTAACAACTGAAGCAGGTAAACGCGCTAAAGCGTGGTACCAGGTCCACACATAACCCAATAATAATACTGCAGTAACTATTATCCAACTCATTTGACTTGTCTGTAAATTTACCAAACCCTGCGCTTGTCCTGTAAACACCAGAAATGCTAACAAGATAAGTGCACCAAATAACATTCGTGCCCAAGCAACAATCTCTGGTTCAATGTTTTTCAAAAGTTTCTTAGCAACAATGAACTCAACTGACCAAAGCAAAGTGGCACCCAGTATTAGGATATCAGCCAATCCAAATGACCAGGCCTTGATACCAATTAACAAGTAATTACCGAGTAGTAAGAAAAGCAACGCAGCGATCTGTATTTTTCCTATTTTTTCTTTAAGGAAAGTTATGGCTAACAAGCTTACCCAAATAAATAAAGTTTTGTGAATAAATGCTGCATTAGTAGAAGTTGCTAATGACAACCCTTTAAAAAATAACAAGAAGGGGATACTGCCACCAACAAAACCAATAACTACGAGCTTAACCCATTCATTCTTTTTGATAGATTTAAGCTTGTTAACAATAAACGGTGAAAAGATAAAAAGTGACAACACCAATGCTACAAATAAATTCTTTCCCGTAGTAAACACATGAGAATTCCCTACGGACTGAACAGCAAATTTATTTACAAACACCGAAACGCCACTAATAACAGCAGTAAATAAAACAAAAATTAATCCTTTTTTCATATTAACATTTTATTAATTTCTTTAGCTTCAGCAGCGTCAATTTTTTGTACTGCTATATTAGCGTTTACTAATACCCAATCACCAATTTTAAGATCAGACAAAGCAGCCACGCTAACTTGTTTTTCACCCTGTTTAGCGGTTTTAACAATCGCCACTTGATCATTAAGTCGGATTATTTTGTGCGGTATGGTTAAACACATATACACATAATACACTAAATATGCTAAAATGAAAACAATATACACTAAATGTTACCTATGCCTAAAATCATAACAATATTAATTTTCTTGCTACTAATAACTGGTTGTCAAAACAACACTACACCTGTTAAATCTTTTAAAGGCACTACCTTTTCCGAACAGGGAATTCGTTTTGATTGCCCGATTGGATGGGAACTATCTGAAACTAAAAAAATCCTGGAAACTGAATTCATGGTTATTTGCGAAAAAACGGGAGAAGGAGAAAGCGGTTTAGCGATTTTCAAATGGACAAAAAGTAAAATGACTGCCCTGGATTTGCTAAATTCACTTAAAGATTCCTACGCTGAAACCTATAAGCAAAAACATAATGTAGAAATTGACTATGGCTGGACTAGTAAAAAGAAATTAAAAGTCTCCTTTGATTTTAACGCTCAAAGCATTAAACATCAGGGTAAAATCATAACCAAGCAATGCCCAGAACATGTTATAGGTATAATCCTCCAGGAAACAAAAACTGATAACGACAAATATGAAAAAGCTTTCAATAATATAGAAAATTCTTTTGCTTGTAAATAAACTCACAGCCCCATAACAAAAATTATCTATCATTTAATGAAGGCGAAGACGCGCATCTTCGCCTTTATTTTTTTACAAAAAAAAAGACGCTCACTGTTGAGCGTCGTTTTGGTTGAATTTATAAACCAAGACTTAACATATATCTTTTGGTAGGGAAGCTACAAACAGTAACCTCCCAACGACAATTCATTTTTGCCTCTGGCAAACATAGCAAGCCTGAATTATTTGGGCTGTTAGAGTGATGGTCAGAAAAAATAATTTGCTCTTTTTTTTCCCCTTCACACACATATTCTGCCCAGGAAAAGATTCCAATCAACTCCTGATTATATGCCACATGAGTCCTCTGCCAGGTATCGTCTGACTTGAATCCAGACTCTATAACTGGGTGAGGAATGCTCCCTGGCCCCTTTGCTTGTTCATAAACGGGTATATACAGATTAGTTGCTGTCCAAAATTCATCCTGAAAACATTGTCGTTGCTTTGAAAAAATTGGCACTTTCACCATAAAAGTATGGATGTCATTTTTGCATGTTGTTGATCGTTTTGGAATAGTACTCTCTGTCAACACCATCCCCGTCCAATATTTTTCACTTCTGAACGAAACCTCAGGCAATTCTCGCAATCGCTTCTCATTTGAAACGTTGCTAAACTCTGAGGAAAATTCCTCGGCAGTATTAAAATCCGTAAAGGATTTATGCTTTTCACACCCACAGACAACAACCAAGAGTAAACAAACTAACGTGAAGTATCTCATTATTTCCCCCCGTAAAATGAACAACTTAGATAACAATCTATAATAGCACCTTACCTACAGCTTGTCAACTATAAACCCTGGCAGTCCTTGCACAATCCATAAAAATATATTCGGTGGAAAATTACCGACTGACCATGTCTTTTGCTAATCTGTTTGTTTAATTCAAACATTTCATCCATTGAAACATTTTCAACTTTATCACATTTAATACAGACAAAATGATAGTGATTTTCAACAATTCCGTCATACCGAACATGATCTTTAAAATAATATAACGGTGTAACGTAACCCATTTGTTCCAAAACCATTAAATTACGATAAACTGTCCCGAAACTAATTCTTGGTAATTTTTTTCTTACCGCCTCAAACACATGTTCAGCTGTCGGGTGGGTGAGTGAGTGCTTTTCTACGTAATCGCAAATCACTTGACGTTGATTTGTCATTCTTGAACCAGTTTTAGCCATATTAATTTATATTTATTTTAATTTATCTTATTGGGAACGATTCCTAACTACATTGTATTACTAATAGGGCACTCTGTCAAAAGTTATCCACACCCCGAAGTACATGCTACGCATGACTTCAGGGCAAGGGCAAAGAAGCTTAAATATATAAAAAAAGAGGAGAGAGTACTCCCCCGCCTTGGTGCTACAAACATCCGACTTCCCTACACTTCTCCTGAACTAAGAATTAGTCCTAATAAAATTTTCGATCGATCGATCGTAGGTCTTCTCTCCCTCTGAACCGAACATACAACCAGTTAATTCCCCTCTGCCTCGATGATATCGAACACATTCACAACACTTACCTTTTCTCGGACAACCAGAATATGAGCAACCACAGTCTTTCAAATTGTTTTGTTGTTTACACTCAGTCACAAGTTAATTGGTTAATTAGTTAATTAAGTTAATCCCAAATAATTTACTTAATTCGCTTTAAATTCGCTTATTTCACTCATATTAATTGCTTGGCTTATTAAATCATTAACCTCAAGGTTTTGTTCAACTTTAAGGACTTCTTCTAACTTGGCTCGAGTTTGTGGGTGTTTAGCTATCATCAAACTGCAACAATCCTCATATGGCTCAATAGAAATTGCATATGTCCCAATTTGCTCGGCGATATTTATAATTTCATTTTTGTTCATGCCAATCAATGGAGCAAACTTTAACATTGAAGTTGCTTGATAAATAACTTGTAAATTTTCCATAGTTTGTGAAGCTACTTGAGCTAAACTGTCCCCTGCAACCAAAGCTTGTACTTTGTTTTCAACTGCTATCTGTTCAGCAATACGATACATTAACCGACGATAAACAATCATACGCACATCTGCTGGAATATGAGCAATGACAGATTTTTGTAAATCAGAAAAAGGAACAATAATTAACTTGCATGAACCTTGGACTTTACTCAATTGCGTAACCAACTTTTTAATTTTATTCTGAACACCAACTTTATTAATTGTTTGATTATGAAAATGTACAAAAATAACTTCTGCACCTCTTTTCATCATTTGAAATCCAGCGACTGGACTGTCCAATCCACCAGAAAGTAAACATATCACTTTTCCAGCTGTACCAACGGGTAATCCACCGAGGCCTTTTTCTTTTTTACCCAAAACAAAAGTTTTTCTTTTGGCCACTTCAACCTTAACTGTTAATTCTGGTTTATGTACATCAACCTTAAGTTCAAAATCAGCGTTCTGTAAAACATATGCCCCAACCTGACTACTAACCTGCAATGAATTCAATTCAAATGGCTTATAAGATCTAGTTGTTTCAATTTTGAAAGTTTTTGGTTTATAAAAATCAACCACCGCCAAAGCTTGTTTTTCGATCTGATCCATTTCACTTAAACACTGCAAACCAGGATTGATTGTTGAAACGCCAGGAGTGAATTTCAATAAGTTTATCATTTTTTTAATATCAGCGTTTGATGGCAACTCAATTTGCAACTTCCCCTCTGCCCTGCTTGCCTTAACTCCCAAACCCAGTTTTTGCTCAATATTTTTAATTACTTGCTTAACAAAAAAAGGCTGGTTTTTGCCTTTCAAACCAATTTCATCAAAATGCACAATTATTTTCTTGAAAATATTTTCCATACTCACTCACTTTCTTATGAACATTGCCATTATAATTGCATTAGTACAATTAAGCAAACTTTTCTTTAGTTTTAGTGTAAATTTAGGACACCGCTTGACAATTATTAATATCTATGATATAATATTGTTAATAAACATGGAAAGTTACATATAATTTTGCTATAATACAATAGAAATTAATTCAATATATATAAGTTAATTTATTAATCTATTTAATAATTTATGAGTTTAGAAAATCCTATGTCTAATAATGAGACCCCCCTAAAAGATCTTCAAGATGAAGTTCAACGTGAACTGGAACTCCAAGATGATCTTCCGGAAGGAAAATCAGGTAAGCTTCGTGCTGTTGCGGATAGTGAAGCTTCTTTTCCTGGTGACCTAGAAAAAGCCGCAGATTATCAACACATAGCGGACAAATATGCCGTTCGCTTAAAAGAGGTTAAAGCTTTAAGAAAAAAAGATTACAGAAATCAAGATCTTTTGGCCCAAGAAGCTAACCTGGTAACAATAATTGATGTTGCAAAAAAGCTTCAACAACTTTATTCCCAGGAAACAATGACCGCTTCTGAAAAAAGACGCCTTGCTACAATGGAAAGCACGGTTAATCTTACAGAAAGAACATGGAACAAAAAATGGGAAAAACCTCGTGGTGAAAGAGTCATCGCTGAACAAGTAAAACAAATTGTTGATGACGTAAAAGAAGATGAAGCCGCTAAAGCAGAACCTACTGTAGAAGCAGCTCCAACACCAATGGCCAAAGGTGAAGCATTTACTGCTCAACACGCAGAAACTGCTCAACGTATGGACATGCTAGATATGGCAATTGCTACCAAGCAAAGTGGCTTAGGTGGTCTATTCAACCGAGCTTTTAGCAAAGAGTTGCGCGACATGAAAAAAGAACGATTAGAATTGCAAAAGAAAATAGAAGAAGAAGTTAGTGGTACAACTAGCCCTTCTGCTAGTCGTGGTCACGCTGCTGCTCAAGCAGCTGTGAGCCGAATTAATGCAGGTCTAGCTAAAGCAGGAAGCCGCGCTGGTGATGTAAGTTTTTCAGCTGGTGAAGGTTTAGCCCCAGCGGGAACAAAAGCTTATGAAAAAGCTGATCAAAAAGTTTTAGATGATGAATATCAAGAAACAGCTATGGGAACTGTAAGTCCTAACAGCCGAGGCAGAGCTAAAGCTCGTGAAGCTGTTGCTAATATTGATCGTAGTGTTGCTTCAGCTGGAAGAGCTGGCTTTACTGGGGGCTCACCTGATATCGGTGTCGCTTCAAAAGGAGCTACTGTTGAAATGCCAGCAGCACCAAAAGAAGTTGCACTTGAAGACCAAACTCTAGATGCGGATGATGCGGATTTAAAAGAATTCAAAAAGCAACAGCGTGGTTTAGGTGGTTTTTTCCGAAAAATGTTTGGTTATACTTCAAAAGAAAAGTTCAACATTGCTGATTCACAAAATGAATATGAAGAAGACGCAATGGGAACGGTAGATCCTACCAAACGTAGACACATTACGCAGGGAGTAAAAGATGCTGCTAAAGATGCCAACAAAATGAAACTTAAAGGACCTTATAATCAGTAATCAGAACTTATATAAATCAAAAAATTCCCGTAAGGGAATTTTTTGATTGCTCAAAATAAAAATGCAAAGTTCGGGGACTAGGAATCGAACCTAGATTGCCAGAGCCAGAACCTGGCGTCCTACCATTAGACGATCCCCGAACTCTACATTTTTAACAATTATTTTAAGTTACTAATTCACATCTTCAAATATCTACAATAAAACACAGTATTAACCTTTAGACCTGCCTGCCGACAGGCAGGAGATCCCCAAGCTCTACAAAAAAGTAACCTCAATATAACAAACTTTTTATTTATTGTCCATCACTTCCCCACCAAAATCATTAGCCACATCCTGAATCTTGTCCTCAAACGAACTGGTGCCACCATTATTACTAGCAAAATCTTCCTGTGATAAATTTGATTCTATCCTGGTTTCAATCCGCAACTTACGACCGACGACAGCTTCAACTATTTCAACCAACACAATCTTTGTTTCTAAGTTTTCAATTCGTTTCCTTTGTAATTCAAACAAGAAACCCAAATGCAATACATCATCAATCAAATCAACCGGCTTACTCATTCTTAGTGACATATATAAAGAATAATTAGCATCTCTAACCTTTGCCAAAATAGCGTCCCAACTAGACTGAAATTCAGGCAAACCCTTGACTGAGTTTTTATTTTCTTCTCCCGCAGGCACTTGAACTGGCTCAGATTGTGCAATTTGCTCGACCGGTGTTTCTATCTGAGCTGTCGGCTCTACAATCTTTGGAGGTTGGATTGGAGCTTTGTCCGGTTCAGACAGCTCCGCAGAACCTGCAGCAAAGGGCGGTTGTTTTATTGCTTCTGGTTGAGCTACTGACTCAGCTGGCTTCACTGGTTCAACAACTTTAACTTTTTCAGCTGGTGGTAATTGGACGGACCTTGGTCCAGTTGAAGTATGAGTCAAATCGAAAATTATCATCTCCAAAGGCAGCTGCATAATATAACTTTGTTTAAATAACTCCTTACTTGATAAACACTTTTTGATAATTTGAACCATGTGGTCAGTCGATAATTTTTCAATCTTTTTCACAATATCTTGAACAACAACATCATCCACTTCACGAGATAATTCCTCGAGATCTCCATTTAATTTATATAACAATATTTTTCGAACAAATTCAATAAACCCTTCAATAAATAACGATACGTCTATTCCATCCTTTACTAAATTGTCAACAAACACTAAAGCCTCTGCGGTTTTTTTATTTATAATTAATTCAAACAACTCATTTAGTAAAATATAATTTGACTTGGGTAAAATCAATTCAGCCTGCTCCATTGTAATATTTTTTTCCCCCAAAGATAAAACCTGCTCTAACAAACTTTCTGAATCTCGAACACAACCTCCAGCCTGTTTAGCGATCAAGGACAAAACTGAGTCATCAACTTGGATTTCTTCTTGTTCTACAATCCACTTTAATCTAGTGACTAAATTATTTAAATTAATCTTTTTGAAATCAAAGCGCTGACAACGTGAGATAATTGTACTAGGAAGTTTGTGCGCCTCGGTAGTAGCCAAAATAAAGATTACATACTTAGGTGGCTCCTCCAGAATCTTCAGTAGAGCGTTAAATGCTGATATAGACAGCATGTGAACCTCATCAATGATAAATACCTTGTTTTTTGATTTTGTAGGCGTAAAACGAGCATTTTGAATAATATTCTCTCTAACATTATCCACACCAGTGTGTGAAGCAGCATCAATCTCAATAATATCCAAAGCTCTTGAATCTATTATATCCTGACAACTTTTACATTTATTACAGGGCTCTCCCTCTGGTTGCAAATCTAAACAATTAACGGCCTTGGAAAGCAATCTAGCTAAGGTAGTTTTTCCAGTACCCCGTGGACCACAAAATAAATAGGCATGAGCTACCCGATCAGAAGAAATCTCGTTTTGCAAGGTAGTTTTAATGTGATTTTGACCAGTTACTTCAGCAAAAATTTTTGGTCTGTATTTTCGATATAAAGCTGTAGACATGGGATTAAATTGTCATATTGTTAAATTGACAAATTGTTAAAACAATATAGCAATAAAACAGTATAGCATCGTAGTAATATAGTAGAATCTTAACAAATTTATTTCAAAAAATCAAATTTGCAAAATATATGATATTAATGTAAAATTTATTCGGAGTATCTGTTCATTAACCTGCTTAGGAGGTTCAAAATGCATAATCAAACCGCGAATTTAGGTGTTTTTGGTGGGACTGCACCGTTTCAACTACCACCCACAAAATCTGAAGAGCTTCACATATCAACCCCATTTGGAGATCCAAGCGGACCCATTATTGAGCTTGAGTTGTCACCTGGAACTTATGTCTACTTTATGAACCGACACGGATTAGGCCATGTTTTAAGTCCATCAAGTATTAACTATAGAGCTAATATTTGGGCGATGAAACATGTTGGTGTCACTCACCTACTTTCGCTTAGCGCCTGTGGTAGTCTTTCTGAAAATATGCCACCCAGCAAAACACTCTTTGTTCCAGATCAACTCTTCGATTGGACAAAAGGCATACGCAAACACACCTTTTTCGAAGGCAACAACGATGCCGTTGCCCACATCGGACTTGGTGATCCGATTTGTCTTGAGCTTGCAAGGGAAGTTCACACTCTTTGCAAAGAAATTGTCGAGATCAACCCCGATCAATTTCAACTCTTTTCAGAAACTTTCGTTGGAACAACCGTAGTAATAGAAGGCCCGCGATTTTCTACCCATGCAGAATCAGTTTTTTTCAAAAATGTAATGGGAGCTGATGCAGTTGCTATGACACCACTACCTGAAGCATCCCTAGCCCGAGAAGCTGGACTTTGCTACTCGGTCCTACACTTCCCTGCTGACTATGACTCCTGGCGAAAAGCGATGAAGGGAGTTAACGCGGATGAAGTTAAAGCAGGATTAGAACCATTCAAGCCAGTTCCCTCCATACTTATCCCTAAATTAGCAAGGGCAATTAAGACTGGTAGATGTGACTGCGCCAAATCAATGGAAGGCTTCACAATCCACAGCAACCTTGAAGCCGTTCCACTGAAAAAAATGGAAAAATACGCATTGTTTTTAAAATAAGCTCAAACACAAATCCCGACTCTCACAAGAGACGGGATTTTTAGTTTTATATTCAATTTCTATTCTTTTACAATGTTCTCTACTGCGGCCCAGCGACTACCACCTTCAGAGGGAATCAAAAATATAACCTCATCCCCTGCTTCACCTTTGTAATAAGTCACGCTAGCTGTTAACAATTTCCATTTTTTTCCATCAGCCTGAGCATAGAACTGCAAACTTTGATCGTCTTGAGTTAATTCTCCAACGATGCGCATTCTATCAATCGGTTTAATTTGTTTATAAACAAAAGATCCAAGGTTGTTAATTGTTAATTTAAGAATATCACCTTCAACCAATTTCGATTTTGAAGCATAATTTGCTGGCACATCATACTGTTGACCATCAGCGCCAATCATGTTTTGGCCATCAAAAACTCCTTCCAGAACTTTTTCATTACCATTTTTTTGCACACCATTTAGCTTTTGACTTCTTTCACTTACTGATTGACCCACAGTTTCACTTTCTAAACTGTCGAGGCTTCCATCGGTAACAGTTGACTTCAACCGATCCAACTCTTTTTGCATTTGTTTAATTGTTGCTAAAACTTGAGAATTATCATTTTTTGAATCTTCCACTGGTGCCCTTTTTGTTTTTACCACGGGTTTTGTGGCTGGTTTCTTTTTAAACAGTCCAAACATACTAATTTTTATTTTTATTTTTTGTTTTATAAATTATTTTAATCAAACGTTAAAGCATGTCTTTCTTTTACCTCCATATCAATAATTTCCGGATCCTTTCCATATTTAAGTTTAGATAATTTAGCCACGGCAGCAGCCATTTTAGGATTTTCACCCTGCACTCCAGGAATATCATCCAACGCATAAGTAGCCATGTTAAATCCTTCAGGATTAGCATTATCAATCAACAATTTAACATAACAATTAAAAGCTGGTAAATTCAAAAAGTCACTTTCACTAAATGCACCAGCAAATTCTTTAGACATAGCCTCGGCATCATCCACACCAATTCTAAACGAACATTTGGTTCCTACGTTACCGAAAATTGCATCCTTAAACTTTGTGTCACCGCCTTTTACCAACTGTCCAACATACTGATGTGCAACACCTAAACATAAACGATATTTTCTAGCTTCAGACAATATAATTTCCATGCTATCTGTTAAATAGTTTTGAAACTCATCAACATACAGGTAAAAATCTTTTCTGTCTTCTTCAGCCATACTACCTCTGGCCAAAGCTGCCATTAATAATTTTCCTATCACAATCATACCTAACAAATCAGAGTTCATCTGTCCGATTTTTCCTTTTGCCAACTTAACTAAAAGTATTTTTTTAGAATTCATTATATCAGCAAAATCAATTGTGCTTTCTTGTTGTGAGATGATTGGCCTGACAAAATCATTACTGATAAACGGAGACATTTTACTGGTGATATACGGAACCATATTAGCCAATGACGCCTCCCCCCCAGCTTTTTGTGCTTCTTTTTCCCAGAAATCCTTTACTAACTGATCTTTACATTTCGACAATTTATACTTACGAAAATCATCATCTGCCAAAACTCGAGAAATCTCCAATAATGTTGACCCCGAAGCAGGATCACTCATAATCAAAGCTGCAGCATTTTTAAAATATTGTTCAAACATCGGTCCACCTGTAGCTTTCAAATCATACAGCTTATCGAAAATCGCCATGATTTCATTAATCGCAAAAGTTTTTTGTTCCTGGGTATGAAATTCCAGCATATTCAAACCAATTGGTCTGGAAATATCTCCAGGATCAAGTACTACAACGTCCTCAGCTCTTTCTTTTGGAATACGCAATAATAGATCGTCAATTTGATCGCCATGTGGGTCAATATAACAACAGCCCTCACCATTGGCAATATCTTGCATACACATACCTGCAATTAACCAAGATTTACCTGTACCCGTCATACCAATAGTATATAAATGCCTTCGCCTGTCTCCTTTCTTCAATCGAATTTCAGTTTTTCGTCCTCTATATACATTATAACCCATTAAAACACCTTCCTTGGAAATGTTCTCCGGTGCTGACGCCTTACGCGCATCTAACCATTTAATATTTGGAGCTTCATTAACTTTAGGAATTGGAAAATGATATAAACTAGCCAAAACCTCAGAATTAATCACAAAACTTCTACCTTCATCAAAATTTCTATAAATAAAATCATTAATTAATTTCTTGGGAGACCTGTTTAGCTTTTCAAAATTATTACCATTTTTATACATGTTAAACTGGACGAAAGAATTGACTAGATTATTTAAATAACCATCCAGTCTGGCTTGATTTTTACTGCTAACAATAATTCTAATGTTAGCATCCACTCCTGAATGACTACAAGTTTCTTCAATGCCTTTTACCAGTTCCTCCTCTAATGGAGACAACCGATATTGCTCTGGCTGAGCTTGATTTGGAGCGTTAACTTGAGCTGCTTTGGCGACTCCCTTAAAAATCCCACTAAAACCGCCTTTGGCAGCCTGGAAGGCCTCATTGTATTTTTTTCCTTGTTGCATCTTGGAAGCTACTTTAATACCAAAATTGCGCCAGTCAGGTTTAGCCGACTTAAATACAATCTGAATTGCCGCTCCGTCTTTTTCATCAATTTTACTCAAAGCGTTTGTAATTGAATTCAAAGGATCAGAATCTAATTTCTTGTACGTCTTAACTGGTAAGAAGTCTGGCTGCTTAAAGCCCATCATTGTACCTTTAATTACCCCATTGGATGAAAACATGTTGTAATCTGGCATTTCCTCGACAAAAGCATCTGTAAATTGTGCATTAATTTGTTCTTCTAAATAAGTTTGTAAATGCTCAGGTACTGCAACAAAAAAATGAATTTGACCTTTCAATGAAACTAATTCAAGTGAAAAAACATCACGGTGACCGAATAACCAAGCCTTAATTCCCTTCTCGGACGGTATTCCTGCGATGGTTGAAAACAAAGACTCCATTACCCCAATCTTTTCTTGGATTTGCTGTAAATTCGGAGTCGCATCATCCTGTTTTTCGCCAGTATTTTTTGGTACTGTAACCAAGAGTACTTTTCGAGCAAAGGATTTAGAAACCTTATTTTTACCAAGAACAAAAAATCGAACTGTAAAAACAGCTACGATTAATAAAAAAGTTAGGATTAATAAAACTAACCCTAACTGGATAAATGGATTATCTAAATAATTCGCTACAATTGAAGCGTCAAATTCTACACTTGGCATACATGAAATTTACTTTTTGTTTTTTGTTTTTCTTTTTTTAACTGCGCCAACTACACCTTTGACCGCTTCAGACACAGCCTTACTTTTCAAAAAAGTAAATATGCTCATAGCATGAGTCACTTTTTCTCTAAAGTCACTAAAAACCTCATTAGTCTGTCTAAGCAATCGAATCACGTAATACAATGTGATACACAAAAAAACTGTGAACCACAAAATTGAAAACGCTAACACAAGATAAAATAAATCTTGACTTGTTTCTAACATATTTTTTTGTTTTTATTTCACTTTTAACTTTATCCCCTAACCTCAGCGCCAACCGCTTTTTTTAATTGCGCTATAATTTTTTCATGCAACTTATTCACTTCGTCCATTTCCAAAGTACGCTCATCAGATTGATAAGTCGTTCTAAATGTCAGGCTCTTCTTGCCTACTTCTATTTTATCATTTTTAAACACATCTAACAAATCTACTGCACTGATAATTGTATTATCTGAAGCCAAAACTAAAGATTTAATATCTTTCCACTTAACTTGATCATCAATCACGACAGACAGATCCAAATTAACTGCTGGATATTTTGGTAATTCTTGATATTTATTTACCACGGGATAACTGTCAACAACTTCGCCTAAATCTAATTGCCAAACTGCCATTTTAACCTTAACATCCAAAACTTCAGCAACCTTTGGGTGTACTGTGCAAAGACAACCAACTACTTTCTTATTTAAGACTATATTTAAATGTTGTTTTGGGTGACACCAAGCATTGACTGGAGTACTTTCAACAAAACTGAATTTAAAACTAAACTGCTGCGCCAAAGTTTCAATTATTCCCTTGGCTGTAAAAAAAGGATCTTGATCAACTATTATACCCGCGGCCATTAATGGCTGGGCCGGTAATTTATTTTTTGAATCTGGTTTAACCTTTGCACCAGCTTGATCTTTTATAAACACCTTGCCTACTTCAAACAAATTTATCTGTTCAAAAAACCTTAAATTACCAGCTGCACTTTTTAGTAAATTTGGAATCAAACTTTGGCGCATCAAATTTACTCCCTCCGCCCAAGGATTGACTAATTCCACGTGCGTTATTGGTTGATTTAATTTTTCTAAAAATTTTTGTTCGACAAAAGAATAATTATATACTTCATTAGCACCAAGCGACAAAGCTAACACATCTTTTAATCGTCGCTCAAATACTCGAAGCTTGTTTTCCTCTAAGTAGTCAATCGCAACCGCTGGCATTTGTGGAGTAATATTGTCATAACCAAATATTCTAGTTATTTCTTCAATAATATCTTCTTTTATACTAACATCCTTTGTAGCTCTCCAGGTTGGCACTTTTACTTCAAGTCCGTGCTTGTTTGCTTTTATATCAAAACCTAAACTTTGCAAAATTGAAATTATCTTTTTTTGTTCAAGCTTTTCGCCAATACGCTTGTCAATAAACTCCCAACTCAAAGAAATTGGCCCTTGATCAAGTTTAAATTTGGACTCATCAATCAAATTGCTAACAACTTTAGCTTCAGGGATTACTTCTTGAATTAAGTTAACTGCTTTATTAATGGCTATTTCAGCCAAATTAGGATCTAGGTTTTTTTCAAATCGAATAGCGGCCTCAGATCGCAAATCAAGACGATCAGCAGTTTTACGAACTGTAAATGGCTCAAAAGTTGCCGACTCAATTATTACAACATTAGTATTTGTATTAATTTCTGAATTTTGATTGCCCATTACACCTGCCAATGCAATCGGTTTTTCATTATCAGTAATAAGTAAATCGTCCTCTATTAATTTCCGAGCTTCACCATCCAAGGTGGTTATTTTTTCCCTAGCAATGGCTTTTCGAACAATAATTTTATTATCAACAATTTTATCAGCTGAAAATGCATGCAATGGCTGACCCAAATCATACATTACATAATTTGTAATATCAACAATATTATTGATCGATTTTTGACCAATAGCTTCCAATTGTTTCTTGAGCCAGTCGGGCGATTCGGAAATTTTCACACCTTCCAAAGCAATCGCCATGTATCTAGGGCAAGCAGCGAAATCGTCAATTTTAACTTTTAAGTCGATTTGTTTATTTTTCTTGAATTTGTCTAATTTATATGGTTTTAATTTTGAACCAACAATCGCAGCCACTTCCCTTGCAATGCCATAGTGGCCCCATAAATCAGGTCTATTAGTTAGTGATTTGTTGTCAATTTCAAAAATTACATCATTCAAACCAAGTGCATCTGCTAAAGGCTGACCGACTTGCAGTTTTAAGACGCTCAAATCTACAATCTCATTTTTTGCTTTAGCTGGAAACAAGCTATCAAGACCAATCTCCACACCAGCACAAATCATACCGTCACTTTCAACTCCACGAACTTTAGTTGATTTTAATTCAACTAACTCCCCTTCTCCGTGCCAACGGACCTTTGCTCCCGACAAGGCCATTGCTACCAACATGTTTTGCTTTAGATTTGATCCACCACAAACTACCTTTACTTTTTTATTACCAATATCAACCTGAGCAACCTGCAAACGATCAGCATCAGGATGTTTTTCTAATTTCACAATTTTACCAACGACTACTTTAATCAAAAGCTCAGCTTGATTTTCAACTGACTCAACTTCAACAGTCGCCATAGTCAACTTAAGTCCAAGCTCCTGAGGGTCAACCTTGTCCAAGCCTTCAACATGTTGTTTTAACCAATTTAATGAAATTTGCATATCTATTTCTTTGTATTATAAGTTTCTTCTAATATTTTAAATACTTTATGAACTTGATAACTTTTAACTTTACGAACTAACCTTGAACTGTTTTAAAAATCTCAAATCTCCTGAATTTATTAAACGGATATTATCAATCCCATAACGCATCATGACCAATCTGGTCAATCCAAGGCCAAAGGCAAAGCCTGAATATTTTTCCGGATCAATATTGCCAGCTCTCAAAACATTAGGATGAACCATGCCGCATGGCAAAAGCTCTACCCAACCAGTTTGATTACAAACACTACAACCCTTTCCATTACAAATCAAACAATGTATATCCAGCTCAAAGCCTGGCTCCACAAAAGGAAAATATCCTGGACGTAAACGAACTTTAACGTCTTTTTTGAAAATTCCTTTTAACAATGTTTTCATTACCGCAATTAGATTAGCGATAGAAATATTTTCATCAACCATTAGTCCCTCCAATTGATAAAAAGTATGTTCATGTGAAGCATCCAACGCTTCATAACGAAAAACTCGTCCAGGCACAACGGCTCTAATAGGAGCACCATATTTTTGCATAGCTCGAACCTGGACTGGTGACGTATGAGTACGAAGCACCAATTTCTGAGGTTTTTCTTTGCTCTTTGCTCCTTGCTCCTTGCCATTTATATAGAATGTATCTTGCATGTCCCGAGCGGGATGATTAGCTGGAATATTCAAAGCCTCAAAATTGTAATAATCTGATTCTACTTCTGGGCCATCTAAAATCATAAAACCAAGAGAACGAAAAATGTCCTCCAATTCGTACTGCACAATTGAATTTGGATTTAGACTACCTCGATCAGACTTTTTACCAGGCAAAGAAGTATCTAAAAAATCTGATTCTAATTCTTGATCAATTTTTTGACCAGACAAAATTTGACTCTGCTGGTTCAATAATTGTTGCAATTCCAATTTCACTTGGTTCGCAAATTGACCAATCTTCTTTTTTTCAGTGGCAGACAAATCTTTCAGGCTTTTTAGGATTTTGTTTAATTCTCCATCCTTGCGTCCAAAATATTTCAGCTCCACGGTTTTCAATTCATCTAAATTCACCACCTTGGCAATTGCTTGTTTAGCTCTCTGTTGTAATTTTTCTAGATCATTTTTCATATTCAAAAAATTTCAAAAGTATTTTAATTCTACTTTTACCTTTTACTTTTTAACTTTAAACTACTACTATTATAGCAAATTATTAAAAAAGCACCTACTTTTCAATAGGCGCTTCTACTATAGTTTGTTTATCATCAAGTAATACATCAACCGTTTGCTTAAGAACATGCCAGCCTAACACCTGGCCCTTTCCATACTTGGTTTTTATTTTCTCTCCAATCATAGGTAAATTTTCCGCTAATTCGTCATACAAATCTTTTTCGTAAGTCAAGCAACACTTCAATCGTCCGCAAACACCGGACAAACGCTCTGAGCCTCGGTGAGACACTTGTTGTAAATCGGCCAAATCAGAAGTTACATTACCTAAGTCTTTATAAAAACCTCGGCAGCACAAATCACGACCACAACAACCAATATCACCACTGATCTTGATCTCATCGCGAATTCCTAACTGTTGTAAACGGATATTCTTTTTGTGTATTTTTATTAGATCCTTGAGTAGTTCTCGAAAATCCACTCGGCCATCAGCAATAAAAGCAAAAGTTATTCGAGCTCCATCAAAAGTAAAATGCACGTCAACCAACTTAATCGGTAAACTATGTTTCTTTATCAAGGCACGACAATCACTGAAGGCTTTAGTTTTTTCTTTTTTGAATTTCAAAACTACTTCTAGGTCTTCTTTTGAAGCTTTTCGTAAAATCGGTTTTATTGGCTCCTCCAGTTTAGCTGTCATTTCTGCTGAAAGCTCTTTCGTTCCCAGAACTTTCCCCAACTCTGTTCCCAGTTTTGTTTCAACCACAACATAGTCACCAACATTAATCTGGTTTTCAAGATTGGAATCTTTTCCTTTTAAGCTAAAGTAATAAACTTTATCCCAAGGTGTAAATTGTATTTCAGCAACATTCATAGAAAAGTTTCAAATGCCGAACACACAATCCACAATAATTATTGGGTATTGGGTATTGGTCATTATATATTTGAGCTAAATCTGATATCTAGCAAAATTACCAATCTCTATTTTTTCACCAGTTTTAGCGATAATCTGATTAATTAAACCTTCAATTGTAACTTTATCATCTTTTATAAACAACTGTTTCATTAAACAAACCTCTTCGTAATATTTATTCATTTTACCTTCAAGAATTTTTTCAATCATTTCATCTGGTTTACCTTCATTTTTTAGCTGCTCTCGATAAATAGATTTTTCTCTTTCCAGAGCTTCGGCAGGAATCTGCTCCGGAGTTACATATTCTGGAGACATGGCTACAATTTGCAAGGCAATATCATGGGCTAAACTTTTAAAATCATCGGTTTTGGCAACAAAGTCAGTTTCACAAAATAATTCTACTATTGTACCTGTCTTATTATTTGAATGAATATATGAATAAACAATACCTTCTTTGGCTTGTCTTTCCGCAATTTTTTTTGCAGCTTTTGCTTCACCTTTTTTTCGCAAAACATCGACGGCTTTATCATAATCACCATTAACTTCATCCAAAGCTTTTTTGCAGTCCAACATTCCAGCACCAGTTTGTGCGCGTAATTTTGTAATTGTTTGTACATCTGACATAAAATTGATTACTGATTGTACTGATTTACTGAATATTTCTTAATTAATCTGTATTCACAAAAACTCATAAATGTGTCTTGTGTTCAGGATATCAGTATTACTCAGTACTCACTTATTTATTTTTTATTTTCCTGATGGAGATTTAACTGGTTCCGGCTTTTTGACCTCAGGAGCCTTTACCATCTTTTGACCTTCCTTAACAGCCTCTTTGACAATGTTAACCAGCAACTTTATTGAACTGGTAGCATCATCATTCCCTGGAATTGGATAATCTGCATTCTCTGGGTTATTATTTGTATCACAAATAGAAACTATTGGAATATTTTTTCTCTGTGCTTCTTTCAGCGCTGTTTTTTCACATTTCATATCAACAATGAAAATTGCATCTGGTACTCTAGTCAAACTTTCAATACCACCAACAATAACATCCAATCGTGCGATTTCTCGAGAGATTTTCAACTGCTCCTTTTTTGTATACCTTTTAATTGCCCCACTTGCTGTATCCTCCTTCAACTTACGATACTTTTTTACTACACCTAATACACTATCTGAATTAGTCAAAGTTCCACCAAGCCAGCGATGAACAATGTATGGCATTTTGCAATCTATTGCGGCCTCTTTTACAATTTCTTGGGCTTGTTTTTTTGTTCCTAAAAAAAGAACTGTACCACCATTGGCAACAGTTTGTTTAACGAAATCTAAAGCATGTTCTAATTCCTTTAGAGTTTCTTCTAAGTTGATAATATGAAGCCCACTTTTTTCTGTAAAAATAAAGCGCTCCATTTTTGGGTGCCAATTTGATCTTTGATGACCAAAATGCACGCCAGCTTTCATTAAGTCTTGAAGACTTGGCATGATAGACATAAATTTTTCCTTTTTTCCTCTACCCTTCCAATTAACGCAGACTCATTTAAGAGCAGGACTGCCTAATTTTGCTAAAAATAGCTAAGAAAGGTATGTGATTTATTATTATGTCCAAATGATAACATAAATTCAAAAAAATTACAACATGTACCAAACAATAATCATTTATGGAAAAGTTTAAGGCTTGCCATGAACCGGAGGAAACCTCAAACAAAAAACACCCACCTAGATTCTGAAACAAGTTCAGAATGACAGGTGGGTGTTTTTTGGTGGGCCGGGCAGGATTTGCACCTGCGAAGGCTAACGCCAGCAGATTTACAGTCTGCCCCAGTTGACTACTTTGGTACCGACCCAAGTTAGAAATATTCCGCCAGCAGATTTATCAATCTTCGCTGAAGCTTCGATTGACAGGCACTCTGCCCCTGTTGCCTGTCCTCCGGAGCCTCGGCGTAGGAGGGACTACTTTGGTACCGA